>NZ_JBWKZU010000026.1:0-72760 GCF_059424825.1 Acidovorax sp. GW101-11A03
GCCAAGGGTGTGCGGCTGGCAGGGGTCGAGGTGGTAGTGGCAGAGGGGTTTGAGCGCATCCACCGCACCAATCTGATTGGGATGGGGGTGTTGCCGCTGGAGTTTGAGGCGGGCACCAGTCGGCTGACGCTGGGCCTGGACGGCACCGAGACCTTTGACGTCGAAGGCAAGCTGAAGCCCCGCACACGCCTCACGCTGATCGTCCGGCGCAAGAATGGCGAAGTGCTCAACGTGCCCGCAGTCTGCCGCTTGGACACCGCCGAAGAGGTCTCCGTGTACGAGGCAGGTGGCGTTCTGCAACGCTTTGCACAAGACTTCCTCGCCAAGAGTGTTGATAAAAAGCAGGCCTTGGCGCGCGCCTAGCCAGCGCCAACAGCTATCAAATTTGATATTCCTCCATGAGCACCTCGTTGGCACCACAGATCCGCATCCCCGCCACCTACCTGCGCGGCGGCACCAGCAAAGGCGTGTTCTTCCGCCTTGACGACCTGCCCGCCCCCGCCCAGCAACCCAGCCCCGCGCGCGACGCCCTGCTGCTGCGCGTGCTGGGCAGCCCCGACCCCTACGGCAAGCAGATCGACGGCATGGGCAATGCGTCCTCCAGCACCAGCAAGGCCGTGATCCTCTCGCGCAGCACACGGCCAGGGCATGACGTGGACTACCTGTTTGGCCAGGTGTCCATCGACCAGCCGTTTGTGGACTGGAGCGGCAACTGCGGCAACCTCTCGGCGGCGGTGGGTCCCTGCGCCATCCACATGGGGCTGATCGATGCGGCGCGGATTCCGCAGGACGGCACCATCCCCGTCCGCATCTGGCAGGCCAACATCGGCAAGACCATCGTGGCACATGTGCCCATCGCCCACGGACAGGTGCAGGAAACGGGCGACTTTGAGCTGGACGGAGTGACCTTTGCGGCGGCCGAGGTGGCGCTGGAGTTCATCGACCCGGCGGACGACGGCGACGCAGGGGGCGCCATGTTCCCCACCGGCAATGTCGTGGACACCCTCGAAGTCCCCGGCGTCGGCAGCTTCGCCGCCACGCTGATCAACGCGGGCATTCCCACCATTTTTCTCAACGCGCAGGACCTGGGCTACACCGGCACCGAGCTGCAAGGCACGATCAATGGCGACCTGGCCGCACTGGTGCGCTTCGAGGCCATCCGCGCCCACGGCGCCCTGCGCATGGGCCTCATCCAACACCTGGGCGAGGCCAGCACACGCCAGCACACGCCCAAGATCGCGTTTGTCGCGCCGCCGGCCAGCTACACGGCCTCCAGCGGCAAAGCCATTGACGCCAAAGACATCGACCTGCTGGTGCGCGCGCTCTCCATGGGCCAGCTGCACCACGCCATGATGGGCACGGCAGCCGTAGCCATTGGCACGGCAGCGGCCATACCGGGCACGCTGGTCAACCTGGCAGCAGGCGGTGGCGTGCGCAGCAGCGTGCGGTTTGGCCACCCCTCGGGCACCCTGCGTGTGGGGGCCGAGGCAGCGCAACTCAACGGCCAATGGAAGGTGACCAAGGCCCTGATGAGCCGCAGCGCCCGCATTCTGATGGAGGGCTGGGTGCGAGTGCCTGGCGGTATTTTTTGAGGTTTTTTGGCCTCTTCCGCGCATCCATCATCCCCTTATAGCTATCAAAACAGTAGCGAATCAAGATCCTTGCGACTCATGAACAGCAAACAACAACTCAAAGCCCTGGCCCAGGCCCGCCGGGGTGTGATCGTGCCCGGCGCATTCAACGCGCTTTCCGCCCGTGTGGTGGCCGACCTGGGCTTTGAAGCCCTCTACGTGACCGGCGCGGGCGTCACCAACATGTGGTTCGGCTTGCCCGACCAGGCCTTCATGGGCCTCACTGACATTGCCGACCACACGGCGCGCATCCGCGATGCGGTGGAGCTGCCGCTCATCGTCGATGCCGACACGGGCTTTGGCAACGCACTCAACACCTACCACGCGGTGCGAACGCTGGAGCGCGCAGGTGCCGACTGCATCCAGCTCGAAGACCAGGTCAGCCCCAAGCGCTGTGGGCATTTCAACGGCAAGGAGGTGATCCCTACCTGCGAGATGCTGGGCAAGATCAAGGCCGCCGTGGACGCGCGCCGCGACGCAGGCACCCTCATCCTGGCCCGCACCGATGCCTGCGCCACCCAGGGCTTCGAGGCCGCCGTGGAGCGCGCCCAGCGCTTTCAGGAGGCGGGCGCCGACATCCTGTTTGTCGAAGCCGTCACCACGCTGGACGAGATCCGCGCCCTGCCCCGGCGGCTGGCTGCGCCGCAGCTCATGAACATGGTGATTGGTGGCAAGACCCCCATCACCAGCGCAGAGGAGCTGGCCACGCTGGGCTACGGCCTGGTGCTGTATGCCAACGCCGCGCTGCAGGGTGCCGTGGCGGGGATGCAAAAGGCGCTCACGGTGCTGCGCGAGCAGCGGCGCATCGACGAAGACCCGGCCCTGGTGGCACCGTTTGCCGAGCGCCAGCGCCTGGTGCGCAAGGCCGAATGGGACGCGCTCGAGACCCGGTACACCTGAGACCCTCACCCGCGCCCCGGCACCACACGGAGCGGGCGCAAACCGGCGGGCGGGGTCGGGGGCGTGTTTGTTTACCCACACAGCGCCACACAAAAGCGACGACAACCGCAGTGTGCGCGGCACAATGGGCTTCCACTCCTGCACCTTGCGCGCGCCGCCCATGCACAGCATTCCTTCTTTGAACGTGGTGGACCTGATGCTCGATGCCGTCTGCCTCGTCAACGTGGACAGCACCATTGTTTTTGTCAGCCCCGCGTTCGAGCGCATATTTGGCTACCTGCCTGAAGAAGTGGTGGGCAAGCGCATGCTGGACATGGTGCACCCCGATGACCTCGCCATTACCCAGCGCCAGGCCAAAAGCGTGACCGAAGGCAACCTGCAGCTGCAGTTCGAGAACCGCTACGTTCGCAAGGACGGCACCATTGCCCACATCCGCTGGACGGCGCGCTGGCTGCCCGAGCAGCAGATGCGGCTGGCCGTGGCGCACGACATCACCGAGCGCCGGCTCACCGAGTCCATGCAGGCCGTGATCTACGCGATCTCCGAGGCCGCCCACACCACACAGAACCTGCAGGCGCTGTTCCAGCACATTCACCAGATCATCGGGCGGTTGCTGCCCGCCACCAACTTTGCGGTGGCGCTGTACGACGCACAGGCCGATGCGCTGAGCTTCCCCTACCACGTCAACGAATCACTGCCTGCCCCGCCCCCCATGGCGCTGGCACAGGACGCGCTGTGTGCCGAGGTCATCCACAACGGCTGCACCCTGCTGCTGACCCCCGAGAACCGCACCGCCCACCCACCACCCGCCCCACAGCAGCGCCCGCCGCTGTACTGGCTGGGTGTGCCCCTACAAACACAGAAAGGCGCAATTGGCGCGCTGGTGCTGCAAAGCTACACCGAACAGGGCCGCTACACCGACAAGGACAAGGACCTGCTGCAGTTCGTATCCACCCAGGTGGCCGCCGCCATCGAGCGCAAGCAGATGCACGAGCGCCTGGAGCACATGGCGCAGTACGACCAGCTCACCCACCTGCCCAACCGCCAGCTGTTTCTGGACCGCCTCAAGACCGCCCTGGCCCGTGCACGGCGCGACCAGCGTCTGCTGTCGCTGCTGTTCATCGACCTGGACCGGTTCAAGGAGGTCAACGACACCCTGGGCCACGCCATGGGCGACCTGCTGCTGCAGCGTGTGGCGCAGCGTTTGCTTGAGTGTGTGCGCGGCTCCGACACCGTGGCCCGCCTGGGGGGCGACGAATTTGTGGTGCTGCTCGAAAGTGGCCTGGCCCGCGACCACGCCACCACGGTGGCCGACAAGATCCTGTCGGCCTTTACGCAGCCGTTTGACCTGGAAGGCATTCGCCTGAACATCCAGCCCAGCATTGGCGTGGCCATCTACCCCGAACACGGGGGTGAAGAACACCACCTGCTCGGCCACGCCGACGAGGCCATGTACCAGTCGAAGAAAAGCGGCGGCAACCAGGTGCGTGTGGCACAGCAGGCAGCAACGGAGCCTATTTGATCGCTGATATGTTGCAGCGCACTGTCGCCAGGACCACTGGATCAGCAAGTATTCGATGCATGAACGCCTAGACACGAAGCTATGACTGCCTTCGGCCTTCCTCAGTTTTTGGCGTTTTGCATTTCGTTGTTTGGACTGCTGGGCCTATTCATTTACGCAACTCTGCGCTCAAAGAAGTCCTCAGGTTTAGGTTTAGGCGCAGTGACATGCGGAGTTGTAGCCTGGATGTGTTTGGTGCTGCTCTCCTGGGGTTTGGCTGGACGCATCTCAGGGAGACCGTTCCTTCCGTCAGCATTGGCGCCTATCGAGTTGGTTATCAAAGCCGTTCCTTTGTTCTTCAGAGCACTTTGACGCGAGCGCCGGTAGAAAATCAGCACTGCCATACCCGCTTTGGCACACCACATGCAACCCGGGGGAAACGTCAGAGACTTACTCGGATCGATCCCAATCCACAACTTCATCACCCCCATGCTCTACAACGCCCTCAAGCTCGCCCATGTCCTGTCCATCATCGTGTGGATCGGTGGCATGGTGTTTGCCCATTTCTTTCTGCGCCCTGCGGCGCAGTCGCTGGAGCCGCCGCAGCGCCTGCGGTTGATGCACGATGTGCTGCAGCGTTTTCTGGGCGCTGTCTCCGTGGCGGTGGTGGTGGTGCTGGTCAGCGGGCTGTGGATGATCGGCAACGTCGCGCGGCAGGCTGCGCAATCAGGCGGAAGTTTTGCGATGCCGCTGGACTGGACTGTCATGGCCACGCTGGGCCTTGTGATGGTGGCCATCTTCGGCCATATCCGCTTTGCGCTTTTTCGGCGCCTTCAGCGGGCGGTGGCAGCGTCTGACTGGCCTGCGGGCGGACAGGCCATGGCCGCCATACGCCAATGGGTGGCTGTGAACCTGGGCCTTGGCCTGGCCATCGTGGTCATTACCCTGCTGATGTAACCCACGGCAACGCATTGCGCATGCTGGGGTCCACAGTGCACCCACTCCAGGCGCGGGCAAGTCGGGGTGATCTCACTTTCCGTGCAGAAAACCCGGTTAAGAGCTACGGGTTAACCCGCACTTTTTTATTGTCTGGAATTATCAGTAGCGAATACGTAGACTGCAGCAGGCTTGCGACCGCGCCAGCCACGGGAGGACCAGCTTGTCTAGCTACTACCTACGTTTCGTTGGCGCCGATACCCTGCCCAAATCGCTATCCAAGCGGGAAGTCGAAGAGTGTTTTGGGCTGAGTATCGAAGACATCCAGGAGCTGCGCCCGCCCCGGTTCAGAGGGACTGCACGCCTTGGCGCTGCAGTTCAACTGGTCATGCTGCGCGCTACGGGGCGGCACCCCGATGCCTTTTCAGGCATCCCCTCCGTCCTGCTGCGGTACCTGACCTCAGCGCTTGGCATGAACGCGACGGACATCGCATCGGTGACCTCGCTGTACAAGGACAAGGACACACGATACGAGCACCAGCTCTGGGCTCGGGAACGTGTTGGCTTCGCGGTAGTGGACGACGCCACAAAGCCGCTCCTGGCCGATGCTCTGGCTGAGCTTTCCGCCTCAGCGGTATCAGTCGATGACTTGATCCACCAGTCAGAACACTGGCTCTTTGATCGACGGCTTGTCCTGCCTGGTGACCGGACACTGCGCGACATGGCGCGGATGGCCTTCGCTGAACAGGAAAATGCCGCAATCGCTGCGATCCGCACCTGTGCGCCACCCAAACAGGTTCAGGCGGCTCTCTCGCACGCATTCTCAAAGCGATCAGGGCCCGGCGGTCACACAGTGCTGGAGTGGCTGCGCACACCCCCAGGGAAGCACGGGCAGCTCACGCTGAGCGAGGTCACCAAGAAAATCGAGTGCCTCAAGTCACTGCAAATTCACAAGTGGAAGCTGTCGGCGATTCCATTGAATCGTCTCAGGGCGTACAGCCAAGAGGTGATCAATCGTCCACCCTCCGCGACGAAGTTTCTCTCTGAGGATCAGCGCGATCTGCGCATCGTCTCTTTCCTGCATGTCACCCTCTTGGATCAGACCGATCTCGCCGCAGACATCGGTGCGCGATGTCTCACAGATCTTTATCACAAGGCTTCTGGCAAGGTCCTAAAGAAGCAGGCCGAAAGTGCTGTGGATCTGCGTGCTGAGCGCGTCAAGCTGAAGGACATTCTCTACGACACGCAGTTGACCGATGCTCAGATCGTCGCGGCGATGCGCGACCTGGTGCCCAAGAATGCAGAAAACTTTGCCGGTACGCGGGCTCAATTCGTCCGGGAAACACTGGTGAAAGAACAAGCGCCGCGTATGTCGGCCCTGCTCAATGCCCTCGGAGTCCTTGAGATCAAAGGCGAGGAAACGGACAAGGCGCTCAAGCAGCTCAAGACGCTGCGCGATTTGTCCAAACGCGGCATCAGCAGCCTTCCCGAGGGGTTTGATGTGTCGGTTGCGGACCCAAGCTGGCACTCGCTGCTGGAAGGCCCTGATCGCAAGGTTGCTCTTGCAGCTCTCAAAGCAAGCGCAGCGACTTCTTTGAAGAAAGCGATCAAGGGCGGAAAGCTGTGGCTGGAACACAGCAGCCGCCATCGCAACCGTGCCGATCAGCTGATACCCGAAACACAGTGGGCCGAGAAGCACAAGTCGCTGATCCGAGCTTTGAGCTTGACGGACAATCCAGATAAGTTCCTGGAGCGCGTGCTGGGACGGGTCAAAGCGGGCATCGGCCAACTGGTGCAGGCCGTGGAGGACGGGGCCTTGACCATAGACAGCCAGGGGCATATTCACATTGCACCGATTCAGGCGCTTGAAGTCGAACCCCAGGTCACCAAGACACGCGAGAGCATGTTCAACATGATCGGCGATGCCCAGTTTGGCAACATGCTGGTCGAGATCGACGCAAAAAGCGGCTTTAGCCAGGCTCTGCTAGGCCGCAGAGCCAAAGACATGGCTGAACTGAAGGCCGTCTACGGCGCCCTATACACACACGGAACAGAGAACACGGCCAAAGGTGTCTGCGCGATGATCCCAGGCCTGCAGGTGTCTCAGGTCACTATGGCCATGCGTGCAACGGAGGCCAGTGGCCGTTTGCGGGAGGCCAACTCACGGGTCATTGAGTTCCAGCAAAGCATGCCTATTGCCAAACTCTGGGGCCAGGGCGACAAAGCATCCTCTGATTCGATGACGCTCGATACGTCACGGTACCTGCACTCGGCGCGTATGGAATACCGCCGCAAGCAGCATGGTGTTGGCATCTATGTGCACATGCTTGATACCTGGGCACTGTTTCATGACCAGCCTATCGTGATCAATGACCGGCAAGCAGCGCCAGCGGTGGACGGTGTCGAAGCGCACAACTGTTCCCGCCGCGAGGACCAGATCCGACTATCCCTGCTTGCTGTGGACACCCATGGCTACACCAACGCAGCGATGGCTATCGCCAAGTTGCTGGGCTTCGATCTGTGCGTCCGTTTGCGCCAATTGTCGGAACGTAAGATGTTCTTGGCCAGGGGGGACACCGTGCCGGAAGCTTTGGAGCGCCTAACCGTTGGGAAGGTCTCGCTTGGGAAGATTCGAGCCGGATGGATGGACCTACTGCACCTAGTTGCCTCTATCCGGCAAGGGCGCTTGACAGCTGGAGAAGCTATCGCCCGCCTTGGCAGCGCGGCGCGGGGCGATCCCGTGCACGCTGCCGCAGACGAATTGGGCAAGTTGCTGCGTACGATCTTTTTGTGTGACTACTTCACCATTCCCGAGTTTCGCCGCGAGATGCATGCCTTGCTCAACAGGGGCGAATCTGTACACCAGCTGCAGCGCGCTGTGTACCACGGACGTGTAGGAGTCTCACGCGGGCGCAGGGCTGATGAGCTGCGGGCTATCTCAACAGCGCACACCCTGCTGACCAACGTCGTGATCAGCTGGAACACCATGAAGATGCAAGATGTCGTGGATCGCTGGAAGGTGGCCAAACACCCCATAGATGAAAGCTGGCTGCGCCGCATCGGACCCGTGCACTTCGAGCACGTGAATTTTCGGGGGACGATCGCGTTTGACATGGATCCGTACATCGATGCGCTGATTGAGCGCCCAGCCAAGCAGCGTGTAGCACGGCTGAAATGAGCCGGTTGTTTGCGCTGCAGCAGAACGAACCATCCGGGGCCAAGACCTGAATCCAAGCCGTGGCGACCACCCACAATCAGCCATCATCCCTCGGTCCAAGACGCACTCCGGAATGCGCGCAAGTTTTCAAATGTCAGCTCTTTTTGCGTGCGATTTACCGGGTTAGCAAACCATGAAACCCAATGAAATCAACAACTTAGAGTTTTGCTTAAAAAATGGGCAACTCTTTTTGCGTGCGATTTACCGGGTTAGCAGTTCCGCTCGGTAACGGGGACTTTTCACACAGCGAAGAGCCTGCTCAGTGATCCTCTAGGCTTTGCCGCGAACGCGTGACTTCGATCATGGCCTCGGTCGGTGAGGCGGATGGCTGCCACGTATAGTGCCTTTGCACGGATCTGCGCAAGCCACGGCCCTGGCCTTCAAGTCCACTCAATCCTGATCGGGCGTTGGCGCTTATGCGCAGGGGGGTGAACAAGGAACGCCTGCGAAGTAGCCTGGTTGGCTCGCTCATTTAAAACTTGCCATCCCAGAATCGGCAACTACGATTTCGTAGACCACAAACTTCTCTGGAGCGATAGATGCGACACCTGCTATCTGTGACGTCAGCCATTGCACTAACTTTTAGCATGGGGACGTTGCAAGCGGCGACTGTTGATCCTGGTAGCCTGAAGCGGATGAGAGATGCGGTGAATGAGGAAGGCGAGGTACGAGTGATGATCACCCTACGCCACCAGAAACTTGAAAAATTATCGCCAGAGCAAAAAAACAATAATTTGAAAAAAGATGTAGATACCATACGTGCGTTAAAAGCAGAATTAGGAAACGCAGCATTTACCGAAGGGGCCTGGGAGAGCGAGAGTGGGCAGATCGGGATGTATATAAAATCAGAAGGAATTAGCATCCTTCAAAACAGCCAGAATGCACTGGCCTTTACAATAGATCCCACTGACAAATCGCGCATTACTGCTATGGATCTGGATGGCAGCCTTACGGCCCTCCGGAAAATCTTGCGCACTAGAGCAGAGGTTAATGCCGAAATAATTCTTGGCACTCAGAGTGCCAAATATCAATTATTGCAAGACGGCTCAACCCATATAGTAAATGTCGGCGAGGTGATCATTGAGGCCAATTCTCTTATTGAGAAAATCCGGGAAAATTTTCAAAAACTAGGCCGTTCCGGACCTGCTCTGGCATTAGACAATGCGCTACCAATAAAAATAACGACCTCCATCGACAAGAAAAAGTTGCTCCTCCTGCAGAATCATCCTGATGTGCGAGGAATTCGGCCTATCGGCTATCAAGATCCTCGGACCACCTACTGGTCTGCAGGAGCATCCGATATAGCCGAAAAAGAGGGACAGGTAGAAGTAAGTATTTCTTTACGTGGTGGGGTACTTTTCTCTCCTGATTTAAATTGGAATTCCCGTGGAGGAAAAAATCAGGCAATGGCTAATCGAGAAGCCATGACGGAAATTCTTACTGATGCCAATATAAAAATACCACAAAGCGATCCTGTCGGAGATTCAATTGGGTCGTTTCAGATGATGCTTACCAAGGATCAGCTGTCTAGACTCCGCGCTAAAAATGATCCACGAATCTTGGAGTTGCGTGAAAACCGTCCACTGGGTGTTCCGCAACTTCAAAGGAGCATGCCGACTATTAACATGCCTATTGCATGGGCTTCTGGAAATAAGGGTAGTGGTGTAGCGATTGCCGTGTTAGATGACGGCATTCGAAAAAATCACGAGATGTTTCTCTTTAGCGGTACTACTAAAGTAGTCGGCGAAGATTGTTTTGGGTCAAACTCCGGAGGCTTTAAGTCTGTATGTCCTAACAAGGATTTGTTCGGTGATAGCCCAGCGGGGACTCCAAATGCGGGTGAACCAAACAGTGATCTCATCGGATGCCAGCTGATTGATCAGCAGCGGTGCGGGCATGGTACGCTAATGGCTTCGGTTGCTGCGGGCCGCGCATCGCCGAACGTGGCTAGCGGAATATTGCAAGGGGTTGCACCGGACGCCCAACTCATTTCGATAAATATTTTTTCATATGATCGCATCAATAATAAAAAAACATATTATCTGAACGACTTGGAAAAAGGGCTCTCGTCGGTGCTTCTGAGGGCCGGCGGGGCTACGCCCATCTCACCTGCAGCGCTGGTTGTCAATCTGAGTATCGGTACCGTTGCCAGTTACCCATCCGACTGTGATGCCAATGTCAGCATCGCCATCAGAAATCTTATTCGACAACTTAGGACCGCAGGCGTACCTGTTATTGCATCGACAGGAAATTACCAGATTCAAACTGCGCTTTCGCATCCTGCTTGTAGTGAATACTCAATAAAAGCTGCTTCTGTACTAAACGATGAAATTGGGTATACGCTCGCGACAAAATCAAATATCGCGGCTTTAAGTCAGTATACGTATCCAATTTTTTTGGCGCCTGGTGGTGACGAAAATGCTATTGGTGTCAATGGAGCGGGACGCGTTTCGGATACCGATTTGCTTGCAGGCTGGGGCACATCCCTCGCTGCAGCTCATATCTCAGGGTTTGCAGCCATCTACAAGAGTACGAATCCCACTCATAGCGTCGATCAGTTCATCGCTTGGGTAAATTCGACCGGCAGCGTCCCTGTCAGCAGCACAATTGCCAGCGGTGTACAAACTTGGCGCAGAATTGCATTCCCGTGAAAGTTCACTGGTTTTTACTGCCGAAGCATTTTGACTAGCAAGGTCGTAGGTCGTAGGTCGAGGAGCCGTAGATGGTTGAGCATCTGGAAGAAGTTGTGAAAGACCTTGTAGCGAAGCAAGTGGGCTTTTATGTGTGCCATGACAATGCTTCAGGCCAAACCACGCTGCATCTCACTTCGACAGAGCTGATCCGATATTCGGCTGACCCTGTTGGGTATCTGTCAGAGCACTATAGCGTCAGTCGCGAAGACTACTTGGGTTGGCACCGTTCTGGCTACAAAGTAATCTGCTCTGGCCTCACGAAATCGGGAAAACCATGCAAAGCTACAGTTCCCGGCCTATCGATAGTGCATAGTCCAGCAGAGTGGGTGCGAGGCAGAGGTGGACGCTGTACTGTCCATGGTTAGACCGCCACAGCACTGCCGTGAAGCTTGAGGCAATCTCGGTTTCCGTGCAGAAACGGAAACCACTGGTAGACGAGTCCAGGCGACCGGCTTTGTGGCACATGTACGGCCCGGCCGTCCATGCCCTGCTAGGGGTGATCTCGGTTTTCGTGCAAAAACAGAAACCTGTGGGAAAAGTTCTTTTTAAATCAATTACTTAGGCTTGCGACCGAACACGCCGTCAAGCTGAAAATCTTCCAGTGTTTTGCCGCGTGCAAGCGCTTCATTCAGCCAAGTAGGACGTCGCCCGCGTCCTCCCCACGTGTTGCCGTTGGCGTCCCTATACAAGGTCGTGGTCGTCTCAGAGATTTCCCCGTCAAAAAGGTCGCCTGGTTCCAAACCAAATCGAGCAATGGCCTGCTTCATTAGAGGAATGATCTCCTCCGCTTCAGTGGCCTCGGTCATTGCGTCTTCAAACCGTTTCTTCATCTGAGCAAGTGTCTTTGGCAATGCAAACTCCCATTGATACGTGAAGTGACGCGCCAGTGCCGCATCACTGCGGGGCATGGACGCCAAGGGCCCGGTGCACCACCACAGTAGTGCGGTGCGTGACCTCACTGGAGGTTGTGCCCGGATACGGGTCAAGATCCCACATCAGCCAGAACGATCCAATTTGCTCAGTTGAAATTCAAGGAGGGCACAAAGCGACTTGAACTTTTCGCTCAGCGCAGCGACTGCTCAGTGCTAAACCAAGCCACGCCGCGAATACTTGGCTTGGTACATAGCCTCATCTGCGAGGCGGATGGCCTCGTCACAAGTGCCTTCGCAAGGGTCAACACAAACCACACCTACACTTGCCCCTGGGTACTCTAGCGTTCGTTGCCCCGCCAAGGGGACGCGGCACACCGTCGCATCCTGAAGTCGTGACTGCAAGCTTCGGATGGCCTCGGCCGCGCCCTGGCCACGCTGGGGACCTGGGCCGACGAATACAAACTCGTCTCCCCCAAAACGGCTCAAGAAGTCACTTTCACGCATGACGGCACGCAATTGGTTTGCAACAGCGCACAGCAGCGCGTCGCCCGCTTCATGGCCGTGGGCATCGTTGACTTGCTTGAAACCGTCCAGATCAAGGAACGCGACCATGACCATACTGTCTGAGCGACGTGCGCGCGCCTGCAATCGCTCAAGCTCTTCAAACAACGCTCGGCGATTCGGAGCGCCGGTGAGGGGATCCAGCAAGGCCATGGCCGTCAGCTGCTCGTTTTTGCGCTGAAGCTCCTCCAGAAGTTGCTCGCGCTCAACCTGCTGTGCAATCAGACTGGCAAACAACTGCAGCATTTTTTCGGTCTCGGGCGGAAGCTCCGCACGTTCGGCACTAGCTGCGCAGAGAGTGCCATACACTGCGCCATCGGAAAGTCTGACCGGCATGCTCACGTAGGTCTGTATCCCAAGGGCAGCTGCAGCCTCCGAATCGCCCCAGCAACTCCGCACATCGGCCGTGAACATGCGCCCCTCCTTGAGCGCGCGGTAGCAAAGAGTGTCGCCCCAGGGCACGGTCAGGCCCTCGGGTACCACCATCGTGCGCGTGTTTCGAGCGTAGAGCACATGTTGCAAGGCCTGCTCGAAGTTGATGGTCGTGAGGTACGTTGACTCCAACCGAGTGACCTTCTCAAGCATGTCCAGCAAGGGACGGGCCAAGTCCTCAAGCGTTTTGGCTCGAACGACGGAATCGGATAGTCGGGCGAGAAGCGGATCCATGGCTGCAAAGTCGGTAGGGTGAACGGCTGGCAAGTCAGTCCATCGGTAGATGTCGTCCCTCATCGCACTGTACGTCAGTTTTGTTCTTACATACCGCTCAAGTAAGAGAGCAAATCTCTGCTAGATCGGCTCGCTTTGTGTTCTTGCCTGAATATGATTGTGCACTCCACAGTCATTTTCTCGAAATCCCTGGTGCTTCGCTTCGGTAGCCCACTGGCTAATCTTATTCCTGCATATCGAACGACGTTTGACTCGTAAAGTTATCTGCCATTTCAATCTGCAAGCGAAATTCAACGACTTTCTTTCTCTTGTTCCGGCTCAATACATGCAATCTCACTGGAGAGTAATAACTTGTTGTAGCCGGAACTTCATATTGCTTCCCATAGATGGTGACCATTGATGCGGGTTCTTTCTGCTGAAGTACGGAAAAGCCTCCTCCGCGCACAGTCTCCATCAGGTTTCTTTCCTCCTCAACAGTACAGCTGACCGTTATCTCCGGCAGTGCTGTGACTTGTGAGCGCTGGTAGGAGAGCTTGCCTTCAACGATATCGCTAGCTCGCGCCAAGGTCCGATGATCTTCAGTAGAAATGGGCTCGAAGATATCGATAGGCGCACTTTTTCGAAGATATCGAAGCACATTTCTGGCTCGCCTAACATAGAAGGCAAATGCCAGCGTTTCGTTTATCTCCTCAATATGCTTGGGAGTATGAAAGTTCCCGGATGCAGCCTGATTTCCTTCGACTTCTAAAGTAAATGAGATGGAGGCGGAGGAGTCAAGAATCGTTTCTAGCAAATTGATGAACGCGTCCAGGTAGGGAGGGCTGGCCCCCTCCTTTCCCTGCCACGCTCGCACATTGGTGGTCAGGTTGGATACCGAGTGGACACCGTCACTACCGGTCGGTGTAAAAATAATTTCCACGTCCAGAAGACCGCCACATCCAGCGCCTGCAAACCGGATTTGTTTGCGTCCAGCTGTTAGTTGACCGTTAATGGTTTCAAAAACTGCAGGTTCTGTCTGGGGTGCAAGTATCTTCATCACGGCTGGACGTGCCGCTGGCATGATCGTTATCGTTGCCAGGTCGGCATCTTTGTGAAGCACGTCGAAGAGTTTTGATCCTTCAAACACTACCCCATCGAGTGGCAGCGTCGCTTCACGCCCCTCGTCGATGGATGCCTGAAGACCTTTGCGCCAGACATCAACCGATTGCGGCCCAATCTTGATGGAAAAAGGCACCGTCTCTTTCACTCCCAGCATGATCGTTGTGTTTCCACCCGAGTAAGCCGTGGAGATGGTGAACCTAGGGTCAACAGACTCCAGTTGATCGACGAGCGACTTGTGAACATTGCCAATGGCTTCAGGGTAAAACCCTGGCGTCCGGTTGCCCATGGCCATGGCCGCCATGCGATAAATATCCTTTTCATCAGGAAGCGGTTTGCCTTGTTCCAACAAAGCCCTTGCCTCAGCCGATGTTTTCCATGCTTTGAGCGTATCTGCTGAATACGCATCCGGGTCCCGGTCAATGATCGTTGAGCAGGTCTGGCAAAGCCAGATGATGTTGCCGAAGCTGCGCCGTTCTTCTACCGTCATGGTCGCGAGGTATCGGGGTCCCCCGGGCGATGCCGCATGAATATGCGCGCCAACCCCAACGTTGGAGAAATCAACTTCACCCACTGGCGCGGAGGTGGTGGCACGGCATTTGGAACAACGGCCAGCCACCCGTTGATAAGCCTGATTCTTGGTGCGTTTAGTGAAGTCGTCGCGTGCCATCGGATCGTCGCTATCAAGTATGTAAATTCTGCGTGGGTCTTTTTCGCTGACTCGCGGCCGACGTGCAAGCAATCATTGGCCGTCCGCAGGCTTCTTCTTGCGCACCGGTCTGGTTGGCGGTTGAAACTGCGCTACCAGAGCGCGCAAGGTGTCTGCCTCCGCTTTGCGTTGCGCCACCGCCTGCAGCGCCTGCTGCAGCTCTACGCCTTGCAATTGGTTCACGCGGGCGCTGTCAGCCAGCGAAGATCGTGCACTCTCCAGATCTGAGGCCAATCTTGCCTGCGCTGCATTGGCCTCCAAGAGCTTGGCGTGGTGATCCCGCTCCGCCTCTGTGAGCTTGCCTCGCAGCTGCTCCAGTTGCTTGTCCATCTGAGCGCGAGCGGTGCGCTCCCGGTCAATCTCGCGAAGCGCACGGCGCTCAGCCTCGGCCGCTCGGGAGGCGGCCTCGTCGATGGCTGCACGCCCCTTATCCAGCTCCGCACTGAAATGCTGGCGGCTTTTGGACTGCTCCAATTTCAACTCGTCCACCTGGCGCGACAGGGTCTCGGCACGCGCCGCAGTGGCGGCGTGCGCGCGGCGCTCGTGTTCCAACTCCGTGCCGAGGTGGTGCACGCGTCCTTCCAGTTCGGCGCCTTTGCTCTGCGCCTCCAGGAGGAGAGCCTCGATCGCAGCGTTTCGCTGCTGTACTTCTTGCAGTGCTGCCTTCGCACTGTCAGCTTCGGCCCGCGCCTCGACGCGCAGGGCCGCAAGCTCCTCGCGTGCCAATTCTGTCGATTGGGCCCACAGCACGCTGACGGCCTGGCCTGCGGCCTCTTTAAGCGCCTCTGGTAGATCGGGGTGATCAATCTCCACACGGGCCTTGCCGCGCAAATCCTCCCAGAACTTGGCCAACGCCTCGGCTGGGGCGCTCATCGAGCCCTTGCGAACATGCTGGTAGAGCTTGCTGGCGGTAGGCGTGATGCCGTATCGAAAAAACAGCAGCGCACACACCTCGCGATACAGCGTTTTGGTGTCGCTGAAACGCTCCCGCAAGGCCTCAACTTCGGCTTGTATTTCTGATTCTTCGCTCATTCTTAAATAATACAACGTATAACGTATAAATCAATGAATTTATTTCTAATTTTTGGACATAATTACTCTAATGTCCATAGAATGCGGCTGATGAGCAGTTTGATCGTTGCACCGGCCGTTTTGGCGCATCTTGAGCCTTTAGAGGGCTTGGTGCTACCCCTTCACCTGTCTGGTGAGCGTGGGCGCAATCGAGCTCAGGGTCTACCCCAGGTCGCGGCCAACGACGACCGCTCTGCTGTTTTGGCCTGGCTGGCGCGTTACAAGGATTCGCCGGCAACGCTGGCCAGCTATAGCAAGGAGGCGGAAAGGCTGCTGCTTTGGTGTGTGCACCAGCATGGAAAGGCCCTGTCCGATCTGACCCACGAGGACTTCCTGGCCTACGAGTCCTTTTTGGAAGATCCCCAACCGGTTGGTCTGTGGGTCATGCAGGTCGCTCAGAAGGCGCCGAGGTCCTCGCCAAACTGGCGTCCGTTCGCCAAACCGCTGGACCGGCAGAGTCAGCGCCAGGCACTGTCGATCCTCAACAGCCTTTTCAACTGGCTGGTGCAGGCGGGCTACTTGGCAGGGAACCCCCTGGCCCTTCGGCGAAGAAAAGCCGTGGCGCGGCCGGCAAACACGAGCAGGTTCTTGCCGCACGAACACTGGGCCCACGTTCGCGCCACCATCGAGTCGCTGCCGACCACCACGCCTCGCCTGGCGCTGCAGGCGGCCCGCTACCGGTGGCTTTTCTCGCTGCTGTACATCGGTGGGCTGCGGATCTCCGAGGTCTGCAACAACTCCATGGGGGACTTCTACTGGCGCAAAGGGGCAGACGGCCGCGAGCGCTGGTGGCTGGAGGTGCGTGGCAAGGGGGAGAAAACCCGCGTGATACCAGCGACCGATGAGTTGGTAGCCGAGCTGATGCGCTACCGAAAGGCGAACAACCTCAGCCCGCTACCGCGCGAAGGGGACGCGCTTGCGCTCCTACTCCCGCTCATTGGGGGCGCGCGCTCCATGGGGCGCAGTGGCGTGCACGAGCTGGTCAAGGACATCTTCCGCGAAACCGCAGCGCGCTTGCGCGCCCTGGGGCCCGATCACGAGGCCGCAGCGGCTCACGTGGAGCAAGCGTCAGCGCACTGGATGCGCCACACGGCCGGCACCCACCAAAGCAGCAGTATGGACCTCAAGGCCGTGCGCGACAACCTGGGGCACTCCAACATTGCCACGACCAGCGTCTACCTGCACACGGAGGACGATGCCCGTCACGACCAAACATCGAGCGCTCATCGGATTGGATGGTCGAGTCTTTGAAAGCGATCACACCGCCTTGACATTCAGTATTTGAGGATGAGGCCTTCGTGCCGGAAAATGGCGGCGACGACTTCATAAAGAGGGAAACATGGCTCAACTTGGGCAGATGCTGCTGCGCGTGTGGGACGTGAAGCATGGCGCATGCGCCATGCTTCATCACCAAATCAATGGTTCTGCCGGGCGACTTGCCATGATCGATTCGGGATGCACTGCGACGTGGCGCCCGAGCACCTTTATCAAGCACGGGCTCGGGAGGCAACGGCTCGACTACCTTTTTATCACCAATGCCGACCAGGATCACATGAGCGACTTGCAGGGTCTTTGGGATGAAGGCATTCATGTTCCGGTGTGGCATCGCAATCCCAGTCCGACTGCAGACAACTGGCGGGACATGAAACTCACAGGGGGGCCGCTCACCGATGACGCAAGGCGTTTTATCGCGAACTGCGATGAGTTCCGAGGGCCGCCTGCAGAGCCCTTCAACCTGAACATGGGAGGCATCACGTGTACCACGTTCTACAACCCATATCCGCAGTTCACCAATACCAACGATCTCAGCCTCGCGGTATTTGTCGAGTTCGACGGTTTCAAGATACTCTTTCCTGGCGACCTGGAGAAGCCAGGTTGGCGGGCCTTGCTGCAGCGACCGGACTTCTGCACGAAGCTGCGCGACACCAACATCCTCGTGGCATCTCACCACGGGCGCGAGAGTGGGTTCTGTCCGGAGATCTTTGACTACTTCACCCCGGATGCCGTTGTGATATCGGACAAGCCCATTGAGCACGAGACCCAGAAAATGGGGCCGGACTACCGCCGGGTAGTGCGTGACAGCGGCGTGCGCGTGCGAAGCACTGGCAGAGACAGGCGTGTCCTCACCACCCGGCGTGACGGATGGATCCAGTTCACTGTTTCTGATGGAAGCTATTTCATCGACACGGAGTACGCAGGATGAAAGCGGCTGCGCCCCGGAGCCTCAAATCCCTCAACATGGTGTGGCTGGTGTCCATAGCGCTCGTTGACATGCTCGTCGTGGTTGCTCTGGTGGCTCCTGAGTGGCTTCAAAATGAATCATGGACACGATCAGGCATGGCTCGCCTTGCGGCTTCGATCGCGATGCCGGCACTGGTCCTTCTCGTAGCCAACCTGCTCCCGCATGATGTCAAGGCAATGCTGGTGTATTGGAAGCCGCTCGGCAACCTGCCAGGCTCTCAGGCATTCACAAAGCATGGCCCGGGCGATCCACGGATCGACATGGGCGCGCTCAAGAGGAACGTGGGCGTCATGCCCAAGGATCCTAACGAGCAAAATGCCAAGTGGTACAAGCTATACCGACAAGTGTCCAGCGAGACCGAGGTCGTGGAGGCGCACCGGCTGTTTCTGCTGTACCGCGACATGGCAGCGGTATCGCTGCTTCTGGGCATGACTGTGCCTTTCGCGCTTTTGTATGCCGGCACATCGGCTGCTGCAGTGGCGGGGACTGCGGCGCTGTTTCTCGTCCAATACCTTGCCACGGCAGTTAGTGCGCGCTGGAGTGGCGTTCGCTTTGTGTGCAGCGTATTGGCCGTGCATTCGGTGAAGAAGGTTACCGCGTCGAAGGCAGCTGTCGCGCCGTGACTGAGCAGATCCCGACTTCCCGCGCCGCCAGATGCCTCCTTGTGTCTATTGGCGGACTCCGCGCAGCAGCCTGAGGCCATTGGCCACCACCAACAGGCTGGCCCCCATGTCCGCAAACACCGCCATCCACATGGACGCGCTACCCATCACCGCAAGGACCAGAAACACCGCCTTGATGCCCAGGGCGAGCACGATGTTTTGGACCAGGACACCTCGGGTGCGCTGGGACAGTTCAATGACTTCGGGGATGCGACGCAGGTCATCGTTCATGATGACGACGTCGGCCGCCTCCATGGCTGTGTCGGTGCCAGCGGCACCCATGGCGATGCCGATATTGGCGCGCGCCAGCGCCGGTGCGTCATTGATACCGTCACCGGTCATTGCGGTCGGGCCGTACTGACTCTGCATCTGCTCGATGGCGGACAGCTTGTCCTCTGGCAGCAGGTTGCCCTGCGCCTTGTCGATCCCAGCCTGTTTGGCGATGGTGTTCGCGGTGGCGGTGTTGTCTCCGGTGAGCATTACTGAGGAGACGCCCAGCTTGTGCAGTTGAGCGATCGCTTCTCGCGAACTCTCCTTGATCGTGTCCGCCACGGCGAAGATGGCCAGCACTTCCGTTGTGCTGGCGAGCAAGGTGACCGTACGGCCCTGGGCTTCCTGCTCGGCCAGCAGCGCTTCTATCTCGTCATTGCACAGTTGCCGCTCTTCAACCAGGCGATGGTTCCCAAGAATCAAGGACTGGCCTCCGATTTGCGCCTCCACGCCACGGCCGGGGAGTGCCGTAAATCCGCTGACGCCCCCCGGCCCTGATTCCAGACCCTGTGCGATGGCTTTGGAGACAGGGTGGTCCGACTCTGACGCAAGGTCTGCCGCCCAGCCGAGGATTTGAGCTTCCGAAGCGTGCTTCGAGAGGATCTGGCGAGCCACAAGCTTGGGTTTGCCTTCCGTGATCGTGCCGGTCTTGTCCAGTGCGATCGCCTTGAGCTTGTGGGCTTCTTCCAGGTACACCCCCCCCTTGATGAGAATGCCGCGCCGCGCCGCCGATGCCAAGCCGCTGACCACCGTGACCGGTGTTGCGATGACCAGTGCGCACGGGCATGCGATGACCAGCAATACGAGCGCTTTGTACAGGGCCTCCATCCACGTCAGGTTCATCAGCAAGGGCGTGAGGACCGCGACCAGCACAGCGATGGCGAACACCGCAGGTGTGTAGATGGCAGCGAACCGGTCCACGAACTGCTGTGTCGGCGCGCGGGACCCCTGGGCTTGCTCGACCGAGTGGATGATGCGGGCCAGCGTGGTGTCGCTGGCCTCCGCAGTGACAGTCACTTCCAGAGTGCCTGTCTCGTTGATGGTGCCGGCGAACACGAGGTCTCCTGCAGCCTTGTCCACGGGGATGCTCTCGCCGGTGACGGGCGCCTGATTGACGGCACTCGTGCCGCTCGCGACGGTTCCGTCCAAGGGAATCCGTGCACCTGGTTTCACGCGCACGGTGGCGCCGATGGCGACTGCGGCCGATGGAAGGGTCTGCCAGGTGCCATCAAGTTGACGCACCTCGGCCGAGTCGGGCGTGAGGTCCAGCAGGCTCTTGATGGCGTTGCGCGCGCGGTCCACGGCGCGGCCTTCGATCATCTCGGCGATGGCATACAAGGCCATCACCATGGCGGCCTCGGGCCACTGGCCGATCAGGAAAGCACCAGTGACGGCGACCGTCATCAGGGCGTTGATGTTCAGCCGCCCCTGCAACAGGGCTGCAAAGCCTTTTCTGTAAGTCGAGAAACCTGCCAGCCAGATAGCGGCAGCCGCCACGGCCATCCCGATGCCCTTGAACACCATCGTATCGGGGGAGAAAAACGCGACGGCCTCGGCGATCACAGCGAGCGCCAGCGCGGCGCCCATGCGCCCGAAGCCTTCACTGGGCGCATCGTGCTCGTGGTCTTCGCTGGTTGATCCGGTGCCCACCGGTTCAGGATTGAAGCCTGCCTTGCGTATGGCTGCGAGAGCTTGGGGAATCACCTCGTCGGGCGCATCAATGGCCAGGGTGCGAGCACCCAACTGAAACCCGAGTGTTCGAATGCCACTCACCGGCTCCAGGGCCCTTCGGATCTCGCTTTCTTCCGAGGCGCAATCCATCGCGGTGATGCGGAACACTGCGCCCTTGGTTGTTGGTTTGCCGGGCGTGAGGGGGGCCACACGGTCACCACAGCACGCATCGGCAGGAGTGGCGGACTTGCCGGGGCCGCAGCAATCGGTCTGTGCTGCAGAAGCATTTTCCCGTGCGCAGCAAGCGTCCGGGGCGTTGATACGGGTGTCGTCACAGCTGGTTTTCATAGGAATGGTTCCTTCTTGGTGTCCATTGGAAACCTTGAAGTGGCTTCAATGTCAAGTTCAGGGTGGAATGGGTTCAGCTTGCCGCTGCACGCGCAGGTTTTGTGTAGGAGCAACCGCATTTGCACAGGCGGCTAGCTCGCGAGCCGGGTGGCGGCGATCAACTCGGCGATATCCGCTCGCACGGACATGGGTTCGAAAGCGCTCACGTTCGCGCGCCCCGGATTGCCCAAAGGAAGACGCTTGAGCAGGTGACCCAAGGGCACCAGGGCCAACCGCAGGAGCTGTCCAGCGAACTCTGGACCATTCTTGGTCGCCAGGGCAAGCTGCAGCATCGCAACGTGGGTTCTCCAGTGAGGCGTGAAGCGGCTTTGCCCAACGACATGCGCGGCTTCGAGGGTCAGCCATTTCGCTTCTGCATCGGTTTCAGGGAGCGCCTCATACCTGGCCAGCAGACGCTCGAACACGACGGGATCGAAGGTTGTGGCAGATCGCGGATCAGATAGCTTGTTCATTGTTTTGTCTTTTTGACGGCCTTGTGCAGAGGAAGCGCAGGACGAATGCCCGCTGGCGTCAATTGGAAACCTTGGAGTGGCTACAGTGTCAATAATCAAAAAATGGAAGGAACCATGCAGATCAAGAATCTGGCCAATGCCGCGGGCGTTGATGCCGAAACCATCCGCTTCTACGAAAAAGAAGGCTTGCTTCCCAAGCCCGCTCGGCTACCCAACGGCTACCGCGACTATGCCGATGCCCATCTCGAACGCCTTGCATTTGTGCGGCACTGCAGGGCGCTGGATATCCCTTTGGCCGATGTAAAAAGTCTCCTCAGTGCACTTGACGCGCCGCAGGACGCCTGCGGGGACGTCAACGAATTGATCGACGGCCAGCTCAGCCGCCTGCGTGCGCGCCTCAAAAGCATGAAGGCCCTCGAAAAACAACTCCTGCAATTGCGTTCCGCCTGCGCAGGCGAGCATCCCCATCAAAGCTGCGGGATCTTGAAGGAGCTTGTCTCCGCTGCCCACGGCGAGGCGTGCCTGTGCCATGCGGAGAAGCCTTCCTCCACCTTGCAAGCGCTGCGGACATGACGAACTTGTAATCTGCAAGTCCGAGAGTTGTTGGCGTTGGTTCATCAGACTGTCACCAGTGCCTCTGCTACTGACCAAATGGGTGGTTCGGCGCAGTAGACACAACTACCTGAGGAGACACCATATGGCGATTCGCACACTCTTGACAACCATTGCACTCGCAGCACTTGCCGGCCCGACGTTGGCCAGCGGTGTAATCCATTCAGCGAATACCGAGATGGGTTACACGACGCATCCGGATCACGCGGCTCAAGGGAAGTCACGTGATCAGATCGTCGCAGACATGGAGCAATCCAAGAAGGATGGCCTGTGGCAGTACCACCGCTTTGGCGCTCCGGTTCCAGTCAAAGGTACGGCGTTGACCCGGGAAGAGGTCTTGGCGGACCTTGAACGTGCTCAAAAGCATCCAAGTTGGGCCCTGCGCCGTGTTGGAGCACCAGTTGCAAACGTACCTGCACCCTGAGTATCTATCGGTCATAGGAAGGCTCGCGATGGGTAGCGCCAACGATCGGCAACGAACGGTTGTCTACGATATGTGAGCTACCCGTAGAGGGTCTTCAGCAGCACGCCGCCCAGGTGGCGTGCTGCACATTTCCAGTCCGATTCTCGTCACGCCTTCGCTGCTGCTGGCGATTGGGTGGCCAGCATGCATCCGTGCAATTGCTGCAGTGATTGCCAAGCCCAATCCGTGATTCTGCTCGCTATGTGATCGAGAGGCCGAAGCTCTAAAAAACCGATCAAAGATTCTTTCCAGAACTTCCTCAGGCACTGTCTGCCCAACATTGCTGACGGAGATGCGCACGCGCCCTTCGGCCGCCTGTTCGATACTTACGACGACTGTGGTACCCCTGTGGGCATAGCGAGTGGCATTGCCAATCAGATTTGACAGCGCTCGCCTAAGCAGAGGCTCATCAAAGTCACCAACTGCATCTCCCAAAATACGGAGTTCCAATTCAGCCTCCGACAAGGCAGCATCGTGGTAGTCCACCACGTGCTGAACAACGGCCGCCAAGCTCGGGGTATGCGTTCGGCGTGCGACTGCTCCGCGATCAGCCTGGGAGAGAAAAAGCATGTCATTCACGATGCCCGTCAGTCGGTGAAGCTCTTCCAGATTTGAAGACAGCACTTCCTGGAGGTCAAAGCTGGCTGGGCGGCGAAGCGCCAACTCGTTGCTGGCAAGCAGCGTTGCCAGCGGAGTGCAAAGTTCATGTGCAACATCTGCATTGAAGCCTTCCAGTTGGGTGTAGGCTTGATTGAGCCTACCCAGCAAGCCGTTGAACTGTTGCACCAAAGGCACCAGTTCTGAGGGCTGTCCCGAGCTGTCCAATCGCTGGTCCAGATTGTCCGCAGAAAGCGCTTGAACCTGCTTCGCAAGCTTGCGAATCGGTGCCAGCCCAAAGTGAACAATTGACAGGCCGCCCAGAGAGACGACCAGTGTCCCCACTACTGCGGCAATGGCCAGGGTCAACGCCAGTCGCTGGAGGTGTTTCTGGTCGTCCGCTACATCCATGGACAGCGTGACCCGGAGCGCAGGGCCGCTACCCGATTGCGCCGCTACCTCGAAGCTCCTTGCGGCCACGTTCATGTCCTGAACACTCGGTTCGACCAGGGGGAACAGCAAATGCCCATCGCTTGATCGGACGACGAGGCGGAAGTTCTCATGGCCAATCAAGAAGTCACTAAGCGGATGTTCCCGCGAGGTTTCTCGAACGGAATGCTCACCGGTACTCAGGAGATGGCGAACAATGTTCTCTTTCTGAGACAGCATGTCCGTCTGTCTCTCGGACAGATTCATGGCAGTCACGAGGTACACCACCAGGCAGACACCTCCGAGGCCGGCGAAACTTTGCGCCGCAAGCCACCAAGACAAGCGCTGGCGCAATGAACGAGGCAGATCGCGACTCATCGGCCCCGCTCCTCCAACACGTAGCCCATGCCTCGTATCGTGTGAAGCAGCGGCTTTTCAAACGGGGAGTCCATCTTGCTGCGCAAGCGGCGGATCGCCACCTCCACGGCATTGGTGTCGCTGTCGAAGTTCATGTCCCAGACCTGCTCGGCGATTTCTGTGCGAGAAAGCACCTCACCCTTCCTTCGCAAGAAGAGCGTCAGCAACAGAAATTCCTTAGCCGTGAGATCGACCCTCTGCCCCGCCCGAGTCGCCTTGCGACGCACAAGATCCAATTCAAGATCGGAAACGCGGAGCAAGTTCGACTCACTTTTGTCCTTGGCCCCGTGCGAACGCCGCAGCAGCACTTGAATGCGAGCATTGAGTTCTGAAAATGCGAAGGGCTTGACCAGGTAGTCATCCGCTCCTGTCTGTAGTCCTAGAACGCGGTCTTCTACGCTAACCCTCGCGGTCAGCATCAACACAGGCGTCTGCTTGGACTTTCGCAGCGCCGTCAACACCGTAAAACCATCAATACCGGGAAGCATGGCGTCAAGAATCACGAGGTCGTGTGCTCCTTCAAGAGCCATGTGCAAGCCATCGACGCCGTTATGAACCGCATCGACGTTGAAACCCGCTTCCCCGAGACCTTTGCGCAGATACGCCGACAGTTTGACCTCATCCTCAATGAGCAGAATTTTCATAGCTGGTATTGGCTGAGACTGTGTCAGTTGGTGGAGGAGTGCGCGACGTATGAGTACATGTGCGGCATTTGGGCCCCGCGCAGAAAGCATGTGCGCCTCAGCGCTTGCAGCGCTTCCGAGCCTTGCGCATTGATTTCAACTTCAATCTGGTCAACTGCCGCTGCTGAAACCGTCGAGCCAACTTCAAGCTGTACTTTGCCTTGCTGTCGAGTGGGCGTACGTACCGGATCCACAGCTTTCGCAGCTGCCAGAAGGTGATGGCGCAAACCAATAGGCTCAGCCATATCCAGGTCAGCTTGAGTGACAGATTTCCTGCCGGGATTCGCTGGAACATGGACCGCCCCCACTGAGTGCCGCTTCCACCGCGTATTGCCGAGCTGCGCAGGCCCTGTGCGCATGTACGCAGTTCGGCGAAAAGTGCCGCGATAGATGCTGTAGTCCCGCGCGATTACTTCAAGGTGAAACGTACGGAAGCGATGGTCTTTCCTGCTTTGGTCACCGCAACAACGGCCTTGCTGCCTGCCGCGACCTTGAAGCTGCCCGTCACCTCCAGCTTCCCATCCACCGGCTGGAGCTGCGCTTCTTGTTTGTCGCTGCCGGACAGCAGCGTTATCTTGGCTGCCATACCCGAGGGATCCAAAGGCTTTCCGTGGTCGCGCATGTACAGCTGCAGCTTGTCGGGCTTGGCAACCAGTTCATAGTCGATGTCCTTGGCTTCAGCCACGGCGCCACCGTGCATGGGTTTGATTTCATGGCCATCGGCATGCTTGTCGGCGGCGAAGGCTGTGCCCGAAACAGCGAGGGCCAAAGCAGTCAGCAGTTGAGAGATTTTCATGGATCTTCCTTGATTAAGTTGAGGGAGAGAGGTAGTTGCCGGTTCATCGCGGGATGAACCGGCCGCTGTCACACCGTTGAGGGCGCGTTCGGGTGAGTCGGCTCTGCGGAGACGTCTTCGTCCTGCTCATCGGGCCGGTGTGCCAGCCGGTAGAGGATGGGCAGCACCAGCAGGGTAAGCAGGGTTGAAGAAAGGATCCCGCCGATCACCACCGTTGCCAATGGTCGCTGGACCTCGGCGCCCGTACCGGTAGCGATCGCCATGGGTATGAAGCCCAGCGAGGCGACCAGCGCGGTCATGAGCACTGGCCGCAGGCGGGTCAAGGCCCCCTCACGGATGGCAGTGTCCAGGGGGACGCCTTCCTCTCGCAGGCTGCGGATGTACGAGATCATCACTAGGCCGTTCAGCACAGCGACGCCCGACAGCGCGATGAATCCCACGGCGGCGGAAATCGACATCGGGATATCGCGCAGCCAGAGAGCCAGGATGCCGCCCGTCAAAGCAAAGGGGATGCCAGTGAATACGAGCAGGCCGTCCTTGACATTGCCGAACATGGCGAACAGCAGCACGAAGACCAGCAGCAGGGATGCTGGCACCACGATCTGCAGACGCCGGGTGGCAGACTGAAGGTTTTCGAACGTACCGCCCCAACTTGTCCAGTAGCCGGTAGGAATCTTGATCTGCGCGAGCCCTTGCTCCGCGTCAGAGACGAATGATCCGACATCCCGGCCTCGCACATTGGCGCTGACCACGATACGCCGCTTGCCGTTCTCCCGGCTCACTTGGTTAGGCCCGGGTGCCAGCTCGAAGCTGGCGACTTCGCCCAGCGGAATGAAGTTGGTACGGGCCTCAGTACCCGACGCCGATCGGGGAAGTGGGATGGGCAGGCGCTTCATGCCCTCCAGATCGTTGCGCAGCGTCTCCGGCAGGCGCACCAGAATGTCAAAGCGCCGATCGCCCTCGAACAGCGTTCCCGCCTCCCGGCCCCCGATGGCCGTCGCAACGGTCTCCTGGATGTCGGCCACGTTCAAGCCGTAGCGGGCCGCCTTCTGGCGGTCGATGTTGACCGTGAGCATGGGCAGGCCCGTCGTCTGCTCGACTTTCACTTCCGAGGCACCCTGGATCTTTTGCAGCATCGCAGAGACTTCCTCGGCCGTCTTGTTCAAAACGTCCATGTCGTCGCCGAAGATCTTGACCGCCACATCGCTTCGCACGCCTGAGATCAGTTCGTTGAAGCGAAGCTGGATGGGTTGCGAGAACTCGTAGTTGTTGCCGGGGATCTTCCCGATCACCCCTTGAATAGCGGCGAGTAGTTCGTCGCGGGTTTTTCTGGGCTCAGGCCACTCACTCATCGGTTTGAGCATGATGTAGCCGTCCGAGATGTTGGGCGGCATGGGGTCCGACGCGATCTCTGCCGTGCCCGTGCGTGCAAAGATTCGCTCGATCTCTGGGAATTTCGCCTTGAGCGTTTTCTCGATCTGCTGCTGCATGGCCACCGACTGCGAGAGGCTGGTGCCCGGAATTCGCAGTGCCTGTATGGCGAAATCGCCCTCGTTGAGGTTGGGTACGAATTCGCTGCCCATGCGTGTTGCTATGAGCCCGCACAGGACCACGGCTACAGCAGCAACGCTCAAGACCACCGCCTTGGCGCCCATCACCCGATCGAGCAAGGGCGCGTACAGGCGCTTGGCACCGCCCAGCAAGAAGTTTTCTTTCTCGCTGACCTTGTTGCCGATGAACAGGGCGACGGCCGCAGGAATGAAGGTCACCGAGAGAATCATCGCGCCGACGAGGGCCGCCACCACGGTGAACGCCATTGGATGGAACATCTTGCCCTCCACGCCGGTGAGCGCAAAGATCGGCAGGTACACCACCATGATGATGAGCTGGCCGAACAGCAAGGCACGGCGCGATTCCTTGGAGGCCAGGAAAACCTCGTGGAAACGCTCTGCTCGCGTGAGCGGTCGGCCATAGTGCGCCTGCGCATGGGCGAGGCGACGCACACAGTTCTCCACGATCACCACGGCGCCGTCGATGATGATGCCGAAGTCCAGCGCGCCCAGGCTCATTAGGTTCGCACTGACCTTGTACGACACCATCCCGGTGAAGGTAAAGAGCATGGACAGCGGAATGACGGTTGCCGTGATGATGGCCGCCCGGATGTTGCCCAGGAAAAGAAACAGGATGACGATCACGAGGATCGCGCCTTCCAAGAGGTTCTTCTTGACGGTGCTGATCGCTTTGTCCACTAGGACCGTGCGGTCGTAGACCGTCACCGCGTGTACGCCCTCGGGCAGGCTGCGGTTGACCTCGATCATTTTTTTGTCCACGGCCTGGGACACGGTACGGCTGTTCTCGCCGATCAGCATGAATACGGTGCCTAGGACGACCTCTCTGCCATTGTCGGTCGCCGCGCCCGTGCGAAGCTCGCGTCCGATGCCTACTTCCGCCACATCGCGAATACGCACGGGTACGCCATTGGCGCTGCTCAGGATGACGTTTCCGATGTCCTCCAGAGTGCGGACCTGGCCAGGCGCGCGGATGAGGTACTGCTCGCCACGCTTTTCGATGTACCCAGCACCAACGTTGCCGTTGTTGCGATCGATCGCCGTGACGATGTCCTGCAGCGTGACGCCCAGCGATGCGAGGCGCTCGGGCGACGGTGCAATCTGGTATTCCTTGGCAAACCCGCCGATGGAATTGATTTCCGTGACACCCGGCACGTTGCGCAACTGAGGCTTGATGATCCAGTCCTGGATTTCGCGCAGGTCGGTGGCGGTGTAGGGAGTGCCGTCCGGTTTCTTCGCGCCGTCCTTGGTCTCCACGGTCCAGAGGTAGATTTCCCCCAATCCGGTCGATATTGGTCCCATTGCTGGCGTGATGCCTGCCGGAAGCCGGTCACGCGCTTCCTGGATGCGTTCATTGACCAGTTGACGCGCGAAGTAGATGTCGGTGCCGTCCTTGAAGATCACCGTCACCTGCGACAGGCCGTAGCGAGAGAGAGAGCGGGTCTGCTCCAGGTTGGGCAGTCCTGCCATCACTGTCTCGATGGGGTAGGTCACACGCTGCTCGGTCTCCAACGGCGAGTAGCCCGACGCCTGCGTGTTGATCTGGACCTGGACATTCGTGATGTCAGGTACCGCATCGATCGGCAGCTTCTGGTAATTGAAGACACCCAGCGCTGCCATGGCTAGTACGGCAAGCAGTACCAACCACCGTTGCTCGATCGAGAATCGAATCAGTTTTTCAAACATTGAGGAACTCCGGGTCAGTGCGTGTGTTCGGCTGATCCCTTGCCGAGTTCGGACTTAACGACAAAACTGCCTGCTGCCGCGTAAGGCATACCGGCCTTCAGGCCCCGGACGACCTCGACCCGCTTGCCATCGCTGCGACCCAACTGCACTGGCTGAGCGATGAAGCCGCCGTTGACCTTAAGAAACACCACGGGCTTTTCGCCGATGCTTTGAACCGCATCCGCAGAGATCGTCACAGGGATCGAGGCTTCTTCGGATACGACCTCCACGTTGACAAAAAGTCCCGGACGCCAGGCACCCTTGGGGTTGTCCAGTACGACACGCGCCTTGGCGGTGCGCGTCTGCTCGCCAATGAGCGCGCCGACAAAGGCCACAGTGCCCGTGGCGGACGCATCAAACGCTGTGGCCTTGATGGTCACCCTTTCTCCGACCCGCACTTGTGATATGTCTTTGGCTGGAACATTGATTTCGGCCCACACCTTGCTGAGATCAGAGATCGTGAAGACGGCCGCGTCTTCCTTGACCGCCTCGCCCAGGCTGATGTGCTTCTCGATGACGACGCCATCGAAAGGCGCCCGCAGTTCGAGCCGATTGAGCCCGGAAGCGGAGGATCCCGAGAGGCCGAGCGCGCCCAACTTCTGATGGGCGTTGGCAACAGCAACTTCGGCCTCGCTCAAGGCCTGCTTGGCCTGGAGGTAGTCCTGTTCAGCCGAGACTTTCTGCTCCCAGAGCTTCTTCTCGCGGTCATACGTTGTTTTGGCCAAAGCCAGGCGTTTCTGAGCGGTCTGCAGTTCGCTGCGTTGCTCGGAAGCCATAGGGCTGGCGATCGCGGCCAGGATCTGCCCCTTCTTGACGACCTGGCCCAGATTAGCGCTGACGCTTTCCACCACGCCTGCCAGGCGTGGGACCACATGCGATGTCCGGTCCTCATTGAGGCGGATTTCGCCCGGCAGCAGCAATGCCGTTTTGATGGTAGCTGCCGAGGCAGTGTCCACTCCGATCGCGGCGGCTTTGATCTGGGCATCAGTGAGTTCGACCTTGCCTTCTTCTTTGCTCATGACGAACATGAACGGTTCGGTAGCCGTCTGGGCAATGATTTCGATCTCGAACGCATGCGGCTCTGCAACCACCTCCCGACTCACCCAACTTCCTTTTTCAGGAGTGAATGTCAGTTTTTGTGTTTCCTGCGTCAGGCGAGTGATCGTTGCCGAAACAGATGCAGTCCCGGCAGGCAACGATTTGTCCTTGTCGGACATCCAGATGCGCAGCCGAGGTTCCCCGCCGTCTTCCACGAGCAACGCCTCCAGGCTGAAATCGCCTTCCTTGAAGAGGCTTCCGCCGTTCGGTCCCTTGGCCTGGCTCTCCTCGTGGTGCTCTCCATCCTCATGGCCTTTGTCATGGCCGTGTCCATCACCTCCACCTTTTCCATGATGCTCACCATCGCCATGGCCTTTCTCCTCCGCGTGTGCTCCATGTCCATGGCCATCACCGCCCGCTGTGCTGGGCTTGCCGCTCTTCAAGATGAAGGCTCCCGCACCAACCCCCATGGCGATAACGACCGCGATGGCAATGAGGTGCTTTTTGCTGATACTGGTTGTGCTGCTGTTCATGATGTTCTCAGTTCAGAGGCGCGCTCTGGCCGTTGAAAGTGGGATTGCCCGTAAGGCGTGCGATGTCTGCAGCTGCGCGATGAGCTTCCGCGACGGCCTTTAGGTACTGGGACTTGGATGCAAGGTAGGTTCGTTGTGCGTCCAGCACTTCCAGGAAGTTGAACTTCCCGTTCTCGAAGCCGGTGATCGCCGCGTCGTACGCTGACCTGGCACCTGGAAGAACCTCTCGTTCCAGCGCCTGAACCTCGACAGTGATGGCCGCGATCTTTTCTCTAGCCTGAGAAATCTCGCTTTGGACGCGAATGGTGGTAGCCCTCAGGTCGTCTTGTGCCTTGTCCTCCAACTTCAAGGCTTCAAGCAGATTGCCTTGGTTGCGGTCAAACACTGGTAGAGGTACTGAGAACCCCAGAAGCGCCACATTGCGTTGAGTTTCGTTGCTGCGCTTGACGCCGACGCTCACGGTAAGGTCAGGCACACTCTTGCTTTTCTCCACAGCGGTAAGCGCGCGGCGACGATCCACCTCCAGGCGCGCCCGCACTAAAGCTGGGGAAGACGCAGCAAGCGTTAGAAGATCGGCAGTTGCAGGAACCGCGGGCACTTGATCCGCTTTGCCATCCAGAACAAGAGGTACCGGGTCTGTCTTGCCAAGCAAAGCCAGCAATCGCGTCTGCGCGTTACGCTCCTCGCTCGCAGCCTGGACCAGCTCGACCCGCACGCTAGCCTCCGCAACTTTGGCCTTGGTCTCTTCCACGGGTGAGACTTTGCCGGCAGCGACCCGCTTCCCAACGTTCTCCGTGGTTGCTTTTGCCAACAAAACGCTCTCATTGGCCAGAATTCGGCGCTCCTGAGCATTGAGTGCATCAAAGTAGGCGGCGACGACATGGGCACGAACTGTTGCCTTGACCTCATCCAGGTCCACCTGGGCCTGCTCACGCGCCTTCTCCGCAGCCTTCGTCCGTGCTGCGCGTTTGCCTCCAAGTTCGATTGGCAAGTTGATTTGCCAGCTCTGCGCACGCGACTGTGTGCGAGTATCTTCAAGCGAGTAAGCCAACTCCGGATTGGGACGCGCCTGTCCTTGCAAGACCTGCCCCTCAGCAGCCTGTACTTGACGCAGGGCCGCTGCGACCTCTGGGTTGTTCTCCAACGCCTGCGCGAGTGCCTGCGTCAGCGAAAGCGGTGGCGCACTCAGCGCTGCAGCTCCAGCGACTGCGTGAATCTGACCTGCAGGCGGAGCTTGGCCAAGAGTCTGAGCGATAGCTCCACTCGTAGTGATCAGCAGCAGTAGTGAGGTGCTGATCGCACGAACGGTTTTTTTTCGGCGGCATTGCGCGCCGAGTTGTTTTTGAATGTAGGAACCCTTGAACATCCGATTCTCCAGTGATGACGAACACACAGGAATCGGCGGGGCGGCGCCTGGGCTTCCAGACGACCGGTCAAATACATACAGCGCACGCTATGGCGCCTGCTCTCAGCGAGCAGATGCAGATGACTGAAGCAAAAAAGTAGTTGCCCCCGCCGATCAGGCGAGGGAAAGCCACTGAGGGCGGTCCGGAGGTACAGCCGCTACGCCCGTCAGGGGAAAAGCGGCACGGACCGTGACACTGGATTGATTGGAGGTCGCCGCCTGACCTGCCAGCAAGTGCGTGACGCCAATGCCCAGCCCGTGGCAGAGGCAGCAGTCCACATCGAAGGTGTCTGATGCCTGAAGACCGTCGTCTGCCTTGCCTGGCAAGTTTGAAGCTTCGTGATTGTGCTCGTGATGGCCCACGTGCTGTGACTGGGCAGGCGCGCGCTCATGCATGCAATAGGTCGCCACCGCAGCCCAGCTGAACTGGAACGGTAGCAAAACGAGCAACAGTGTGGCGAACCAACGACCCATATACAAAGTCTAGCATGCGCTTTCAGACGACCCGTGCTGAGAATGACGCACGGGGGCGATAACTTGACGGGTGAATTTTTCAAGTCCGAGGGGATTCTAGAAGACACGTGGCAACGGTGACGTGGCGCCAAGATTACGATTCTGAAAGATTTGTCGTCCCAGCCACCGCTCTGAAGTTCACGGTATCTCCGTCCTCAAGGCTTCCAAGAACGCAGCAGCAACGCATTGGTCACCACACTCACGCTGCTGAGGGCCATAGCTGCTCCCGCCACCATGGGATTCAACAGGCCAAATGCAGCCAAGGGGATCCCGACCACGTTGTACGCGAATGCCCAGAAAAGGTTCTGACGGATCTTTGCGTACGTGCGCCGGGAGATGTCGATGGCATCTGCGATCAACGCAGGGTCACCACGCATCAGCGTGATCCCCGCAGCATGCATGGCCACGTCGGTGCCCGTGGACATGGCAATTCCCACGTTCGCTGCCGCCAGAGCAGGCGCGTCATTGATTCCGTCGCCCACCATTGCAACATGCCTGCCACCTGACTTGAGCTGGGCCACGATATCCGCCTTGCCTTCCGGCAGCACATCGGCACGAACCTGATCGATGCCCAACGCGCGGGCTACTGCGCCTGCGCTTCCCTTGTTGTCTCCGGTGACCAGGACGGTCTGGGTGCCCAGAGCATGCAGTTGGGCAATGGCCTGTTGTGAGCTGGGCTTCACTGTGTCTCCAAATGCCAATAGTCCCATCACTTCTGGCGCATCGGTCACGTCCGCCAACCAAGATACAGTGCGGCCCTCTTGCTGCATCTGCGCTGCAGCCCCGGTCAGACTGGCCGTGTTGACACCCAACTCCTCCATGTAACGTGTACTCCCGAGGCGGATCTGGCGTCCTTTGATGACAGCAGACATGCCTCTGCCAGCGACCGCTGTGACCTCAGTGGCACGAGGAACGGTCACACCCTGGGTGCGTGCAGCGTCCATCACGGCCTTTGCCAGTGGATGCTCGCTGCCGTTCTGAATGGCCGCAGCAAACGGAAGCAACTGATCCTGGAGGCCTTCTGCAGGCATCGCAGCCGTCAAAGTGGGCTTCCCCTCGGTCAGGGTGCCGGTCTTGTCGAATGCCACGGTGTCGATGCGGTGGGCAACCTCCAGCGCTTCTGCATCCTTGATCAGAATGCCGTGGCGTGCTGCTACGCCAGTGCCCGCCATGATTGCGGTGGGAGTTGCCAAGCCCAGCGCACAAGGGCATGCGATCACAAGTACCGCAACAGCATTGAGGATCGCCTGCTCCCAGTTGCCTGTAGCGAAGCCCCAGCCCATCAGTGTGATGGCAGCAAGACCGAGCACGACAGGCACGAAGACAGCACTGACTTCATCCACTATTCGTTGGATGGGGGCCTTCTTTGCCTGCGCCGACTCAACCATTCGCACGATGCGCGACAGGGTTGACTCTGCGCCAATGGCAGTCGTCCGTACCAGCAGCAAGCCCTCCGCATTCACGGCGCCCCCCGTCACTTTGTCGCCGACATGCTTCGCCACAGGCAGGCTCTCCCCGGTGATCAATGACTCATCCACCTGGCTGGCGCCTTCGATCACCGAGCCGTCTACCGGGACTCTCTCCCCTGGGCGGACAACCACCGTATCACCTACTTTCACGCGTGAAAGCGGTAGATCGACGTCGCCGTCATCAGTGCGCACGCGTGCAACTTCTGGGCGCAGCGCATGCAGCGCCCGGATCGCTTCTGTGGTTTGCCGCTTGGCTCGGGCTTCCAGCCACTTCCCGAGAAGGACTAGCGTGACGATGACAGCGGAGGCTTCAAAGTACAGGTGGGGCGTGCCGTGCTCAGCGTGCTTGAACAGCAGGTACAAGCTCAAGCCGTACCCGGCCGACGTACCCAATGCGACCAGCAGATCCATGTTGCCTGCGCCTGCACGAAGAGCCTTCCAGCCAGCGCGGTAGAACCTCGCGCCCAGCCAGAACTGCACAGGCGTGGCCAGGGCCAGTTGAATCCAGCCGTTGAGCGTCCAGTCTAGACCGAACAGCATGCCAAGCATGGGCAATACCAGGGGGAAGGACAGACCAGCGGCCAGAGCGACAGGCCACCAGGGCGCCGACTGCTTGTCGTGTTCGGTGGGAGTGTTCGTGTCCGCAACCTGTGCCTCATAGCCCGCCTTTACAACGGCGGCTACCAGACGTTCGGGAGGCAATCCTGCATCGAAACGAACCTGCGCACGCTCCGTGGCTAGATTGACTTCCGCGTGCTTGACGCCCGGTACACCCTTCAGCGCTTTTTCGACACGTCCCACGCACGACGCGCAGGTCATCCCATCGATCAGCAGCTCCACGGACTCTTCCGCCACTGCGTATCCAGCCTTTTCGACAGCCGCAGCCAAGGCCGGGACTGGCACCGTAGATGCGGCAACCACGGAGGCGCGTTCAGTAGCAATATTCACGGTCACCTCGCGGACCCCAGGGACGGCTTTGAGGGCCTTTTCAACGCGTCCAACGCAAGAGCCGCAGGTCATGCCAAGTATCGGAAGATTCAGGTGTGCGATCGATAGTGAGGCGGACGGCCCCGCTTCATGGGCAGTGGTATTCATAGCAATCTCCATGTGGTGTTCAACTTCGGCGTTAACCGGCAGAGTTCGAACTTTCAGGGTTGACACGATGGGAGACGCAAGCGAGGCGGCGCTCCTGATTGGATATCTATCTGGTCACTTGACCTTGCCCCAGTGGCAGACCGGAGACTGAAAGCCTCTTAACTTTTTCCAAGAGGTGAAAAATGCATGAATTCCAACTCCCCGACATGACCTGCGGACACTGCGCGGGGATGGTGAGCCAGACGCTTCAGATGACAGACCCTGAATGCAAAGTGCAGGTGGACATGTCCAAACGCATGGTCATTGTGCAAAGTGCGGAAGATCGCAAGACACTGGTCGAGGCACTGACCGAAGCTGGATATCCGCCCGCCTGATCTAGGCTTTACAGACGCCAATATTCAGAGCGCTTGACATTGACACGGTGGTAAGGACGAAAGTCCTTGCTACCGTGTTATTCCTTTGCACAGGAGCATCCATGACCACACTCATGAACATCGGCGATGCAGCCAAGGCGGCAGGCGTATCGGCCAAGATGATCCGCCACTACGAGCAAACAGGTTTGTTGCCGGAAGCCGAACGCAGCGAGGCCGGCTATCGAAAATACGGTGAACGTGAAGTCTCGGTACTGCGCTTCATCCGGCAGTCGCGCCGCCTCGGCTTCTCCATGCCCCAGATTGCAGAGCTGATTGGCCAATGGGGCGACACCCACCGCACCAGTCGTCAGGTGAAAGCGATTGCCGAGCGCCATCTGGCAGATCTGGAGGAAAAGCTACGGGAAATTGTCGAGATGAAATCGGCTTTGGAGCAGTTGGTTTCTGTGTGCGCAGGCGACGATCATGCCCATTGCGCGATCCTGGAAACCCTCGCTGCGGACAGTCCCTCTGCCCCCAAGCACAGTGCGAGCTTTGTCAAACCGAAGCGTCGCGGTGCCAAGGCCACCCCCGCTCACTCTGAGGTAGCCAACAAGCCGACAACCAGTCATTTGGATCTCATGACATGGATGCGCGGCGTACATGTGCATCGAGGCGCGCACTGACCTGGATAGCCAGGAGCCGTCCACATGAAGCGGCTGCTGCAGGCGGCCGTGCTTGGGCGGCCGCCTATAGGAGTCATGATTTTCTGTGCTCCTTCCCCTGCGCTTGTGCCCGGGAGTTCGCGTGACGCGGGGACTATTGAGACAGCCGCAGTAGAGGTTTGATCCATCAACACAGAGTTACCTTCGCAAAATTTCCCTTGGAACGAAAAAGCCGACTTGCGTCGGCTTTTTTCCTCGCGCTTCAGGTGATCCAGCCACAAAGCCATCGCGACTGGTTTTGCGTTGTGTGCATAGCACGCTAGCCACGGGACCGGCGATAGCCCAGCTGTGTGGATCCGGCGTTGATCAATCCCACCGGACCAAACAAAGAGGGCATACCCATGCTTGTCACTTGGGCGTAGAACCCGGAGTGGCTTCCTTGTGGGGCATGGCTTCGCGTGCGGCAGCCTTCTCCTGCCCGCGCGATTCGGCCTTGTTGGTTGTCGCCACACCGGAACCTTCACCACGGGCGGTGCTTCCATCGTTGGCACGCTTGACCGGCACGGCTGGGCGAGCCTTCTTGTGATCTTCACCATGGGCCTGGGCCTTGGAGTTGGTGTATGGCGTGGCTTCCTGGGTGTCGCCAGCTGCGAACGCAGAGGATGCGGCGGTCAGGGCGAGGGTAACAAGAAGAGTTTTCATGATTTTTCCTTTGTGAATTGATGGATGAACTGATAACGGTCCGATCGCGGGGCGCGAGCCGCTTACTTGGCAGGTTCGATGGCGGTGACCACCATCTTCCCGTTCTCGCTCACCACCATGAACTGGATCTTGTCACCGACCTTCGCCTTGTCGAGCAAGGCCTTGTCCTTGGCGGCGAACACCATGGTCATGCCAGGCATTTCCAGGTGTTTGATGTCCCCATGCTTGATGGTGATCTTGCCCGCATCCTTGTCGATCTTGCGCACTTCACCATCGGTCATGGATGCCGCAGCAGCAGCGGATTTGCTGGGCTCAGGGGTAGCCTGGGCCATACTGGTCACAGGAACCAGCGTCGCCAGCGACAGCAGCGCTGCAGCCAGAAATTGGTTAGCTTGTTTCATCTCTGAGACTCCTTTGCTTGTGGTTGGCAGCAATCCTGCGGATTACTTCTTGGAGACCTTGACCTGGCCTTTCATGCCAGCGTCGTAGTGGCCTGGGTACAGGCAGGCGAAATTCACATCGCCAGCCTTGGTGAACTGCCAGATGATTTCGCCTTGCTTGCCAGGAGCCAGGGAGATCTTGCTGGGTTCGTCGTGCTCCATCTCTGGGAACTTCTTCATCGTCTCGTAGTGCTCCTTCAGTTCTGCTTCGGTGCCGAGACTGAACTCGTGCTTCACCTGGCCAGAGTTCTTGATCACGAACTTGATGGTCTCGCCTTCTTTGACGGAAATCGCTGCGGGCGTGAAGCGCATGGTGTCGGCCATGTCCACATTGATGGTTCGGCTGACCTTGCCTGCTTTGCCTGGCTGACCAATGGCGGATTCAGCGCTGCCATGGCCACGGGCGCCACCGCCATCATGGCCACCACCATGGTTGCCACCAGCAAAGCTGTTGAAGGACAGGGCCACCACAGCGGAAGCTGCGATCAGGGAAAAAGTGCGTTTCATAGGTACCTCGGGTTGTGAATCGAAAAACGGAGCGATCAGTGACCGCTATGGGAAGAAGGCTTCTTGGCTTTGACGACCGTGTCTGAACTGGCCTTGTCTTTGCGCGGCATGGACTGGCCACCTTCGGACTTGAAGCGGGCGGGCTCGGCCATCGGACCGGTGTACTCGTAGGCAACCGTCCCATGTGGCGGCTTGTACCAACCTGGATTCTTGTAGTCGCCAGGCTTCTGGTCCCGGCGCACCTTGACGACGCTGAACATGCCGCCCATCTCGACCGAGCCGTAGGGACCTTCGCCAGTCATCATCGGGATGGTGTTGTCCGGAATAGGCATTTCCATTTCGGTCATGTCCGCCATCCCGCGCTCGCCCATCACCATGTAGTCGGGAATGAGGTTGTTGATCTTCTTGGCCACGCCCCGGTGGTCCACGCCGATCATGGTGGGGATGTCATGCCCCATGGCGTTCATGGTGTGGTGGCTCTTGTGGCAGTGGAAGGCCCAGTCGCCTTCCTCATCGGCCAGGAATTCAATCTGCCTCATCTGGCCCACCGCCACGTCCGTGGTGACCTCGTAGAGCCGTGTGCTCTTGGGGGTCGGTCCGCCATCGGTGCCCGTCACCAAGAACTCGTGGCCATGCAAGTGCATGGGGTGATTGGTCATGGTGAGATTCCCGATGCGAATGCGCACCTTGTCGTTCAACCGAACATTCAAGGAATCAATGCCAGGAAAGATACGGCTGTTCCAGGTCCAGAGGTTGAAGTTCAGCATTTCTGCAACTTTGGGTGTCGCAGCGCCTGGCTCAATGTCATAGGAGCTGAGCAAGAAGCAGAAATCGCGCTGAACTTCATCGATCAGGGGGTGCTTGGCCTTAGGGTGTGTCACCCAAAAGCCCATCATGCCCATGGCCATTTGCGTCATTTCGTCGGCGTGAGGGTGGTACATGAACGTACCGGGTCGGCGTGCAACGAATTCGTAGACGAAGGTTTTCCCGGGCTGGATTGCGGGCTGATTCAGGCCTGCCACACCATCCATGCCATTGGGCAGGCGCTGTCCATGCCAGTGGATGCTGGTGTGTTCCGGCAGCTTGTTGGTCACATAGATGCGCACCCGATCACCTTCGACCACCTCGATGGTGGGGCCTGGGCTTTGACCGTTGTATCCCCACAGGTGGGCCTTGAAACCGGGGGCCATTTCGCGCACCACGGGTTCGGCCACGAGATGGAACTCCTTGACGCCCTGGTTCATGCGCCAGGGCAGCGTCCAACCATTGAGTGTGACCACGGGGTTGTAAGGGCGGCCAGAGTTGGGAACCAGGGGCGCCATGGTGTCGGCGCTGCCCTGGAAAATGGGCTCTGGCAAAGCCGCCATCGCGACTCGGCTCACACTTGCGGCAGCGACAGCTCCTCCGGCAATGCCTGCAAAGCGGAAAAAATCTCTTCTTGAATTCATGTTGATTTCCTTGGGGATCAGTGACCAGCACCAGCTTCGGCAGCAGCGGCGGCGCCGCCCGAGACTCCGGCACTTGTGGGCTTGCCAATCAGGGAGGCTTGCAAGGCAGCGTCCGCCAGCCAGAACTGCTGTTCGGCATTCAGCGCCGCCATCACGGAATTGACCTGATCTCGGGCGTCGGCGAGCAGCTCAAAGACACTGATCAACATGCCGTTGTAGCGAAGCTGGTTTTCTTCGGAGATGGTCTTGCGCAGGGGGATCACTTCCTCGCGATGGTGGCGGGCGATGTCATAGGCCGTACGGTAGGCTGAGTAGCTCTCCCGCAAATTGGATCCAGCCGCGCGAGCGGTGGCCTCCAAGCGATTGGCCGCAGCCAGGGTCTGGCCATTCATCGCATTGCGGCGCATGCCGCCCCAGTCGAAAATAGGCAGCTGCAGGCTGATCTCAAAGCCGCGCCGTGTTGAGTGCGTGTTTTCTGCCGCATCAAAGACAGAATCACGCCGTACCCCCAGTTCGATGTCAGTGAACGTGGTGACCGTGTTCCACCCCTGTGCCCGCGCGGCAGCGTCGTACTCTGCCTTCGCAATTTGCAGATCCAGACGGCCCTTGGAAGCTTGGCGGCCCGCGTCGGCAGCAGACAGCGGCTCTGTGGGCAAAGCTGGCAGGCGCTGTGGCAGCTTGAGCATTTGGGCCTGTGCGTCGTCCAAGCCCAGCAGACGAACCAGTTCCTCTCGGCTCGCCGTCACCTGGTGCTGGGCGCTGGCCAATTGGGTGGCGGTATCCGCATAGAACGCTTGCTGCCGCGCACGGTCGAGCTTGTTGAAGTTTCCGACCGCCTGCATGCGCTTGGCCAACTCTGCACTGGCTTGGGCACTGGCGACCACTTGCTGTGTGTAGGTCAGTGTCTGCTGCGCCGCGACAGCACGGACCCAGGCCTGTCGTACCTGCGTGACCTGATCGACCACATCGCTGCTTAGACGCAGCTGGGTTTGCTTGATGCGTTCTTCTGCCAAACCCTTGCGCGTTGGAAGGGTCAACAGATCCAGCAGTCCGAACGACAAGAGTCTGCCGATTTCCGTCTCACTTCCCAGGCGCACACGCTCCAGACTGAGAATGGGATTGGCAATCCGACCGGACTGGGCTGCAGTCGAGGCATCCGCCCAGTTCTGGGCCACGATGGCCTGCATGGATGGGCTGTTGACCAAGGCGAGTTGAACGGCGTCCTTCTGGCTGAGGGGTTTGCTCAGTAGCTCCGAGGCGCGCTGACGCAAGGCGTCACGTTCGGCTTGGTCCCTTGCGAGCGTGAGTTTGCCGTCGGTGAAACCACTTGTCGCGGTGTTGGCGTTGGAAAGGTTTTGTTCCAGGTTCACGCTGGCACAGCCAGACAGAACGGCCACCGTGGCGACAGCCAAAACGATTTTGGTAGAGGGCATACGCAGCTTGCGGTTCATTGCTTGCCCCCATGGTGTGCATCATGACCGGCGGCAGACGGCTCCTGCCCGGACGCAGGAGCTGCCTGGCGCATTTCCTTGGCATAGGCACGCCATCCGCCGATTTCGCCCACCTTGTCGTTGGCTTGCCGCCAAGACTGCACCTTTTGCTCCTGGTAGGGCTCATAGCTCGTGAACGCTGATCGGTAGGACAGCTGATAGTCCGGCTTTGCCATTTCAGGCGCCGCCGATTGCGCGAAGCCCAGGGAAGGAGCCAGTAGCGCGACCGCCAGAAGTTGGGTTGATTTAGGTCGTGAAGTCCAAGGATTTTTCATAGGTGCCCCATGCGTTTCTTGATGTAGGGCATTCTGTGCGGACCTTGCTTCCGCCGAAATAACATGTTGATTACATCTTTGTTATGTTGAAGAAAGGAAAGTGATCTGCGGGCACACTTGCCGCCACACCTGAGTCAAGGAGAGTCCCGTGAAGATATTGATCGTCGAAGATGAGATCAAAACCGGCGAGTACCTGCGCCAAGGATTTCGGGAGGCGGGGTTCAACGCGGATTTGGTCCGCACCGGCGTGGATGGCCTTCACATGGCCCAGGAAGGCGACCATGACCTGATCATCCTGGATGTGATGCTCCCAGGAATGGATGGATGGCAAGTGCTCAAGAGCTTGCGCCGCAGTGGGCAGGAAATGCCGGTGCTGTTTTTGACCGCCAAGGACCAAGTAGACGACCGCATCAAAGGCCTGGAGCTGGGCGCCGATGACTATCTGGTCAAGCCATTCTCATTTGCAGAGTTGCTTGCTCGCGTGAGGACCATCCTGCGGCGCGGGCGCAATGGCTCGGAGGTGACGGTGCTGCAGGTCGGCGATCTAGAACTGGATTTGCTGCGCCGACGCATCAGCCGCTCGGGCAAGCGCATCGACCTCACGGCCAAGGAGTTTGGATTGTTGGAATTGCTCATGCGTCGCCAGGGGGAGATCTTGCCCCGCTCTCTGATTGCCTCCCAGGTATGGGGCATGAACTTTGACAGCGATTCCAACGTGGTCGAGGTAGCGATGCGACGCCTTCGCGCAAAAATCGACGATGCCTATGACACCAAGCTCATCCAGACAGTGCGCGGCATGGGATACGTGCTTGAAGCGCCCGAGGTGTAAGAGTGATCCACCGGTATTCGCTGACCACCCGGTTGACGGTTTTTTTTACCCTTGCGTCTGCTTTCGTCCTGGTGGGACTGGGCGTTTTGGTCGCCATCTCCATTGACCGCCATTTTGTAGAACTTGACCGCGATGCATTGCGGGACAAGATTCACCTGACCCGCGAAGTGATAGGCAAATCCACGTCTCCTCAGGATCTCAAAACCCGCCTGGATGACGTTCTGCACAGCCACGAAGGGCTTTTTGTCAATGTCCTTCGCGGCCAAGAGTCCATCTACTCAACGCCTGATTTCCAGTTCCCGAGCAACATGCTTGAGTTGACTTTGGGAGCCCGCCTGGGGGTTGCATCATGGCAAACCCCGAAGCACGAATACCGAGGAATGGCCGAGTCCATTTCCATGCCAGAAACCTCGGAACAGCCGTTGCAGATTTGGGTGGCTCTGGATATTGCCCACCACAAACATTTCATGTACGGCCTGATTCAGGCACTGGTGGCCTATGTGGCCTTGGCGACGCTGGTAGCAGGAGCCCTGGGCTGGTGGGCCGCCAAAAACGGCTTGGCGCCTCTGAGGACCATGCGCACGCGCGCAATGGCCATCACGGCGCAACGGCTGGACGAGCGCATTCCCAGTCACGCATTTCCCATTGAGATGGCTGACCTTGCGACGACCCTGAATGAGATGCTCCGGCGCCTGAAAGGAGAATTTGACCGCCTGTCCGAGTTTTCCTCAGATTTGGCGCACGAGTTGCGCACCCCGATCAACAATTTGATGACGCAGACGCAAGTGACGCTCAGCCAGGCCCGGACTACGGCCGAGTACCAGGACATCCTCGCGTCCAATGCCGAGGAATACCAGCGCCTGGCACGCATGGTCGCGGACATGCTGTTTCTGGCCAAGGCCGACCATGGGCTCATCCTGCCCAGTACGGAGAGGATCGCCGTGCACGATGAGGCAAGTGCCCTGTTTGAGTTCTACGAAGCCCTGGCTGAAGAAAAGCAGGTGCACCTGAGGCTGTCTGGCGAAGGGGATGTCAGCGGAGACCGTTTGATGTTGCGCAGGGCGCTCAGCAATCTTCTGTCCAATGCCATTCGATACACCCCGCCCGGTGAGCAGATTGCCGTTGAGATTCAGGGTGATGTGCACGGAACCACGGTGAACGTGATCAACCGAGGGCCTTCCATCGACGCGCAGATGATCCCCAGGCTGTTTGACCGTTTTTTTCGGGCCGACAAGTCGCGCAAGCAACTGGACTCCGATGGTGCAGGTCTTGGGTTGTCCATTACCCAGGCCATCGTTCACGCGCATCGTGGTCGCATTTCCGTGAGTTCGATAAGCGGCACGACCTGTTTCTCGATGTATTTCCCCAGTACAAAATCGTAGGAAAGCTCCCGACAACAGATGCATGATCCACTTGCCGAACTCATCGATTGCTGGAAAGCGGATCCCGGCAGTACCTACAACACCTGGTTTCTTTGGGACCAGCGGATAAAGAACTTTCGCTCAATCCGCCGTGGGATTGCGCAGGTGGTGCTAGATATTCGCGCAGGGACTTTTGGCAACGCCTACCGAGGTTCCTCGCTGGAGACAGTGGTAGGGTCGGTTGCGGAGCAGCGCCAGATATTCAAAGGTGCGGACCACGCGTTTCTCTGGAAGCCCAAACTGCGCATCCCCGATATCTATGAGAACGCCAGCAACCAAAACGCCTTTGCTGATTTGCTTCACACCTGTGACCACTGCGATTGCGCGGAGGATGTAGTGGCGGCAATACAGCGTATAGACGCCATTGGCATCAAAGGCCTGGGCCCAGCTGTAGCGAACTTGCTGTATTTCATTCACCCCACGTTGGTGACCCCCTTCAACACTGCCATCGTCAATGGGTTCAATGTCGTCACAGGGGGGCGCGTGAAGCTTGGCCGCTGGGACCACTATCTCTCCATGCGTGAAGGCCTGCTGCGTCTGAATGAGCAATTCCGCCTGAAGCTCTCCAACGACCTGGGAGCGATAGCTGGACTCATGTTTGACGTTGGCGCTGGCCGATATACACCGCCGCCCGCCGCTATGGACGGTGCCGCTATCGACCTCTGGAGAGAAGATCTGGAGCGCGTGCGACAGGAGTCCGCTGCCATGCAAAAGGAATTGGCGCTGGCCCGCGAGGGCGACGCAACGCATACAGGCGTCCAGGCCTTGCTGCGGGATCTCGGAAAAGCCCTGGGGTTTGGTGTCTGGATTGCTTCCAACGACCGGGGGCGGGTGCATGGCAGCGGCCTGCTGGGAGATGGGTGCATGGACCAACTGCCCACCATGGCAGACGGTGGCCTGGAATCCGTGCGGTTGATTGACGTAGTGTGGGTCGATGCCCACACCAGCCGCGTTGCCGCTGCGTTTGAGGTGGAGCACACCACGTCTATCTATTCAGGGATAGTGCGCATGCTCGACCTGGCTTTGGGAACCCCCGTTGCAGAAAAGTGCGCGTTGTTTCTGGTGGCCCCGGACAATCGCCGCGACAAGGTGGCGGAGCAACTTCAAAGACCAGCCTTCTCCCGCGTTTCGGAACTGGGGATTCGTTATCTTCCCTACAGTCAGCTAGAGCAGCACCATGCGTCTATGAGCCGCTTTGGCTCCAGCATCAAGCCACTGCTTGAGATTTCCCAACGGCTGTAGCCCGTCTGTTCGGCTAAAACAGCGCTCGTCCACGAGGTGCAAGGTCCCCGCCCTTGGCGACTGGCCTGCCTGGTGCTGCCAGCGAGATGATTTTGATGTTATGACCAGCTGCACAATCGGAGGGCTGGCGTTTCAGGCGGAAGTGTCCGCACAGGAGATTGGTATGCAGTCCAAGGATCATTGGGAGCAGGTCTACACGACAAAGGCCAGCTCCGGCGTAAGTTGGTTTCAGGAGCACGCGCGGCAATCGGTGGAACTGATTCAGCAAACGGGCGCCGCCCCTGACTCCAGCATCATTGATGTGGGCGGTGGTGCTTCGACCCTGGTGGACGATCTGCTCGACGGGGGGTACCGGAAGATCGCGGTCTTGGATTTATCAGCGGCGGCGCTGGCGGCATCGCAGTCACGTTTGGGGCATCTCGCCAGCAAGGTTTCCTGGCTGGCGGGCGACATCACAACACTTGAACTCCCTCGGCACGCCTACGATGTTTGGCATGACAGGGCAGTATTTCATTTCCTGACATCGCCAGAGGAGCGCAGGGCCTACGTCGATTCGGTCCTGCGCGCAGTCAAGCCTGGAGGGCACGTCATCGTGGCAACCTTTGCCGAGGACGGGCCACAGAAGTGCAGCGGTCTAGAGGTGATGCGCTACAGCGCGGATGGACTTCATGCAGAGTTTGGTGCTCCATTCACGCTTTTGAAGCAGGAGCGCGAAGAGCACCGCACGCCATTGGGAACGGTGCAGAAATTCACCTACTGCCTCTGCCGCAAAGAGCCAAACTGAGGCCTCACCCGCCACTGAGCGGGCTAGCGGTATCTTGCCGGACTCAGCTTGGCTTCAAGCATTGTGCTTCCGAGGCCAAGTGCTTTTCCTCGGGCCTCTGCAGTGGGCGGTAAGAGAGTTTAGAACTGTGGATCCTTGGCCGAAGCATCCAAGCTGGTCGCCACAGCGGCATGGTGTGCCGCGTGGTAGCGGTCTGGATAGATCTCGTTGAGTTTGCGGCCGTCTTCACCCACCGCTACAAGCTCACCTTCGCGAATGGCGCGTGCAAGTTCGCTTTTGACCTGATCGCGGGTCTTGTAAGACTTGGCTTCCACAACGGGGTAGCGCCGCGACATCAGTTGATTGAGCTTGGCACCTGACTCTCCCGCCGCGAGCATTTCGCCTGATCGAATTGCTTGCTCCAGTTCAGCTCGCACTTGCTCACGGGTTTTCATGGACGGCGCAGTAGCAGTTACCGGGTAAGCGCTGGGGTTGATTTGCTTGAGCGTCATGCCCGATTCGCCATAGGCAAGCATGTCGCCACTTTGCATGGCCTGTGCCAGCTCCGCCTGAACCTGCTGGCGCGTCTTGCTGATTGCCTGATCCGAGGCAAATGCAGGGGCTGCGATCAAGGAGAGGACGATGAGTGTGGATTGGATTTTCATGATGAACTTTCCTTCTTGAGAAATGATGGATTGGGTGTGTACAGCTGTATGCCAGTTCGTGGATAGGCATACAGCCGTGGTTCTTGTGAGAGGGGATCAGGGCAGTTGTCGGGCATCAACCCAGCCAGCCTCGCCGCCCATATCGCGCACACCGTCGCGACCCACGGGATTGCGCTTGGCCGACTGCAATTCATCCAGGACCTGTTGGCGGGTCTTCGTCAGCTTGGGGCCTGGGACGAGTGGATAAGTGGCGGGGTAGCCACGGCTGATCCAGTACAACGAGCCGTCCTTCTGAGCAGCGAGAACGGTGCTTTCAACGGACTGGCGGGTAACTGCGTTGCCAAGATGGTCGGGAGCCAGGCTCACGCCTTCTTCCTGGCTTGGGCTGGTGTGATACACCGACGTGGCGAAAGAAGCTGAGGCGGATGCAGCAAGGCTGGCGACGAGGATTGCGGTACGGACTTTCATGATGGTCTCCTGTGGCGCCGGATGCCCGATATGGTCCATCCAGGTGGCGTTTTGTGCGCCACGGAGAGAAGTCTATAAATCGCCCCCGAACAGGACGGTGACCTGCTGATTACTCTTTTGATACCTGCATACGCTGATGAAGGTTTCGGTTGCATTGCGCCCACTACCAGGCGACCAAGTGACCAATCCCGCACGCTGAGTTCGGTTATGACGTCCCGACTACGGCTTTAGGCCCAGCCAGGCGCTCGCACTGAAGCGCGGCACAGCCGTAGACAAGCCTTGATAGGGTCTCCCTCTAAAAAAGCTGATATTCGAGCATTCTTTCGATAATTCAACATTTATTGTATTATTGAGGAATGAATGAATCAGACGTAGTCCGCTCGCTCGCAGCCCTCGCGCAAGAGGTGCGCCTCCGGGTGTTTCGGGCACTCATCGTTGCAGGCCAGGAAGGCCTCACGCCTGGGGCAATCTCCGAGCAACTGGGGGTGGCCTCCAACACCCTGTCGTTTCACCTCAAAGAGTTGGCCCATGCTGGCCTGGTGAGCCAGGAGCGCCAAGGGCGCAACTTGGTGTACCGCGCCTCGTACCAGACCATGAACGATCTGCTGGCTTATCTGACAGAAAACTGTTGCCAGGGTGCGCCTTGCCTCACTGAAGAGGCTGCCTCCTGCCACTGCTGAGTGGTTCGCCATATGGCAATACATGACCCGAGCGCTGGTGCGCGCTCAGCCCCGATTCACCCATCTCACCACCATTGACCCTGGAGTTCACCATGAGCGAAACGCAACAACCCTTGAACGTTCTCTTTCTTTGCACCCACAACTCCGCGCGCAGCATCCTGGCCGAGGCCCTGCTGAATGACATGGGCTCGGGCCGGTTCAAGGCTTACTCCGCAGGCAGCAGCCCGCGCGACAACCAGCAACCCAACCCCCTGGGCCTGCAGGTGCTGCAGAACGCTGGCATTTCCATCGAAGGCCTGCGCAGCAAGAGCTGGGATGAGTTCGCCACGCCCGACGCGCCACAGATGGACCTGATCATCACGGTGTGCGACAACGCGGCTGGCGAGGTCTGCCCCATCTGGCCAGGCCACCCCGCCACAGCGCACTGGGGCTATGCCGACCCCAGCGAGGGCGACGGCACGGACGAGCAGAAACTTGAAGCCTTCCGCCAGACGCTGCACGCCATGAAGCGTCGGCTCGAACTGCTGGTGAGCCTTCCCGAAGACAAGCTGGCCAAGGCGGTGCTTCAGACCACCGCTCGCCAACTGGTCACAAACTGAGAAACGCGATGCAGAAATCCAGCATGAGCGTGTTCGAGCGCTACCTCACCGTTTGGGTGGTGCTGTGCATCGTGGTGGGGATCGGGTTGGGCCAGGTGTTTCCTGGCGCAGCACGCGCGATTGGTGCGTGGGAAGTCGCCCGCGTGAACATTCCGGTGGGCCTGCTCATCTGGGTGATGATCATTCCGATGTTGCTCAAGGTGGACTTTGCCGCCCTGGGCGAAGTGCGCAACCACATGCGCGGCATCGGGGTCACCTTGTTCGTGAACTGGCTGGTCAAGCCGTTCTCCATGGCTTTTTTGGGCTGGCTGTTCATACGCCAGTGGTTTGCCCCGTACCTGCCAGCTGACCAGATCGACAGCTACATCGCTGGCTTGATCCTACTGGCCGCAGCGCCGTGCACCGCCATGGTGTTCGTGTGGAGCCGCCTGACGGGGGGCGATCCCCTGTTCACGCTGTCCCAAGTGGCGTTGAACGACAGCATCATGATTGTGGCATTCGCGCCGCTCGTGGCTTTCCTATTGGGCCTGTCGGCAATCACAGTGCCATGGGATACCTTGCTCACCTCTGTGGTCCTGTACATCCTGATTCCAGTTGTGCTTGCCCAATGGTTGCGTCGCGCGCTTCTGTCACGAGGCCAAGCGGCGTTTGACGCTGCGCTGCATCGCATTGGTCCGTGGTCCATTGCTGCGCTGCTGCTCACGCTGGTGCTGCTGTTCGCGTTCCAGGGCGAGGCCATCCTGCAGCAGCCCCTGGTCATCGCATTGCTGGCGGTCCCCATCCTGATCCAGGTGTTCTTCAACTCCGCGCTGGCGTACTGGCTCAATCGTGCTGCCGGAGAAAAGCATGCGATTGCCTGCCCATCAGCATTGATCGGTGCTTCCAACTTCTTCGAGCTGGCCGTGGCGACAGCCATCAGCCTGTTCGGCTTTCATTCGGGTGCGGCACTGGCCACGGTGGTGGGCGTTCTCATCGAGGTACCGGTCATGCTGCTGGTGGTCAAAGTCGTGAACTCATCCAAGGACTGGTATGAATCCGGATCTTCCCAACGTTGATGCTGCGCTCTTGGAGCGAGCCGATCTTGAGCGGTTGGTACCCGCACAAAGCTCTACCCATGCCCCCCGCATCCTGTTGCTCTATGGCTCGGTGAGGGAGCGCTCCTACAGCCGATTGCTGACCGAAGAAGCCGCGCGACTGCTGCGCACCCTCGGTGCTGAAACCCGCATCTTCGATCCCCGTGGGCTGCCACTGCCGGACGCGGAGCCTGACAGCCATCCGAAGGTGGTGGAATTGCGAGAGCTTGCCCAATGGGCCGAGGGCATGGTCTGGACCTCCCCGGAACGCCACGGCGCGATGACAGGCATCTTGAAGATGCAGATCGACTGGATACCCCTGTCTGTGGGAGCAGTGCGGCCGACCCAAGGCAAGACGCTGGCGGTGATGGAGGTGTCGGGCGGCTCGCAGTCGTTCAATGCTGTCAACCAGATGCGGGTGCTGGGCCGATGGATGCGCATGATTACGATCCCCAACCAGTCGTCGGTGGCAAAAGCCTTTCTGGAGTTCGACGAAAGTGGCCGCATGAAGCCATCGAGCTACTACGAGCGCGTGGTGGATGTGATGGAGGAGCTGGTGAAGTTCACGCTGCTCACGCGCGACTGCGCTGACTACCTTGTGGACCGGTATAGCGAGCGTCGGGAGAGCGCCGAGGCGTTGTCTAAGCGAGTGAATCAGCGCAGCATTTGAATGGCCGTTATAGGGCTGGGTCCTTGCGTCGCAAGACGCCTGAATTTGTCAACCACCCCCGCAACTTTTGCTCGATGGCATGCCAATCAGCCATCAGGCATGGAAGCTCTCGCGTCGTTGGCATTGTCAATTCTCCGTCCAGTTGCAGCACCGCCTGTCCGAGCGCCCCATGCATACATTGCCGACCAAGGTTTGGGCGCTGCCTGCGGACCTGATCTACAGATTGTGATCTGTGGTGACGGTGTCCATCAAACGCACTCCCACCGTCCAGAATCGCCTTGGAGGGGGTTGACTCTGTACCCGCCGTCATTGTCCTGTGAAGGCGGGTACAAAGCGGCCGGAGCTTGTCGCCCCAGATGCTGCCTCAGCGGAGAACCAGGACCGGGACCCTACAGTGACGCAGTAGTGTTGTTGTGGTGCTGCCGATCACGAGATGGCGAATGCGCGAATGCCCATACGCCCCCATGACCAGTAGTCCTGCCGCTTGCGACTCCATCAAGAGCGGCAGAGCATGCTCGGGTTCCCCGGGGAGCAATGTCACCGTGGCTTCAAATCCTGAGGTTTCCAGAATTTCTTTGGCCGCGCGCAGTTGTTCGTGGGCTGCAGGTGTATCGGGTGCACACATCGCCACCAACGCAGGCAAGCCTTTGAGCATCGGGCTGCGGGCGACGGTTTCCAGCATTTTGGTTGCGGTAGCACTTCCATCAAATGCGATGACAAAACGCTCGGGCTCCACGAAGTGTTCGGACGTTGCCACTAGCACAGGTCGCTTGACCGCGCGGATCACCCGTTCAAGGTGGTGGTCCAGGTGCAGCTTCCCAGTGGTCTTGGCCTGGTAGTGCTCACCAAGTACGAACAGCCGCGCATCAGACTCCAATTCCACCACGGAGTCTACAAACTCCCCATGGCGCATCCGGCCCTCCACCTGTTGGACCCCGGCTGCCGTGGCGCGCGCCTGGGCGCTGGCCAGCATCTGACGCCCCGCTTCCTGGGCCAGCTTCCCCCGCTGGGCATCCAGATCACTCAGTTGCTGAAGCAGCATCTCTTGCGCGCCCAAGCCAATGGCTCCGCTGAAATCGGTAACGGCAGAGCTGCTGGGGTCGCGCTCTAGCACGTGCAGCAGCTCCAGCGGAACGCCCAGGCGGTTGGCGGACCATGCAGCCCAGTCAACCACAGCGGTGGTGGTCGTCAGGCCATCAATACAGGCATATACCTTGTTCATCGGGAGTCTCCTCAATGCATGAGTTGTTCAACAGCGCCAGGCTTGTCATGGATGGCAAAACGGTCCACCAGCGTGGCGCTCGCTTCGTCCATGCCGACCACCTCGACCTCGGTGCCCTCGCGGCGCAGCTTGAGCACGGCTTTGTCCAGGGCACTCACAGCGGTGATGTCCCAGAAATGCGCGCGGCTCACGTCAATGCGCACCCTTTGCACCACTTCCTTGAAGTCAAACGCGGCAAGGAACGCCTCGGACGAGGCAAAGAACACCTGGCCCACTACGCGGTAGACGCGGGTGTTGCCGCCGTCCTCACTCGCGCTGTCCACGCGCAGCACGCGGCCCACCTTGTGCGCAAAGAAGATGCCCGACAGCAGCACGCCCACGAACACTCCCTTGGCCAGGTCGTGCGTGGACACAGTGACAACCACGGTGGCGATCATCACGATGGACGAACTGGGCGGGTGCTCGCGCAGCTTGCGCACCGAGTCCCAGCTGAAGGTGCCGATACTCACCATGATCATCACAGCCACCAGCGCAGCCATGGGGATCTGGCTGACCCAGGGACCCAGAAACACCACCATGGTCAGCAGCAGCGTGCCCGCCGTCAGCGCCGACAGCCGCCCACGCCCGCCGGACTTCACGTTGATGACCGACTGCCCAATCATGGCGCAGCCCGCCATGCCGCCGATGAACCCCGTGGCAATGTTGGCAACCCCCTGTCCCATGCATTCACGGTTCTTGTTGCTGGGGGTGTCGGTCAGCTCGTCCACGATGGAGGCCGTCATCATTGATTCCAGCAAGCCCACTACGGCCAACGTAGCCGCGTAGGGGAAGATGATCTTCAAGGTTTCCAGGTTCAGCGGCACATCGGGCAGCAGAAACACCGGCAGACTGCTGGGCAGCTCGCCCATGTCGCCCACGGTGCGAATATCAAGACCCATGACCATCGAGATCGCGGTGAGCACTACGATGGTCACCAGCGGCGAAGGAATCGCCTTGGTGATGTATGGAAAACCGTAAATGATGGCCAGACCGGCAGCTGTCATGGCATACACCACCCAGCTCACGTTGGTCAGCTCGGGCAATTGCGCCATGAAGATCAGGATGGCCAGCGCGTTGACAAAGCCCGTGATCACCGACCGCGACACAAAACGCATCAGCGCGCCCAACTTGAGCACACCTGCCAGGATTTGCAGAACCCCGGTGAGCACCGTGGCCGCCAGCAGGTACTGCAAGCCGTGCTCCTTGACCAGAGTCACCATCACCAGTGCCATGGCGCCGGTGGCGGCAGAAATCATGCCGGGGCGCCCGCCCGCAAAGGCAATGATTACGCAGATGCTGAATGAGGCGTAGAGACCGACCTTGGGGTCCACCCCCGCAATGATGGAAAACGCGATGGCCTCGGGGATGAGCGCCAGCGCAACGACGATACCGGCGAGCAGATCGCCCCGGATGTTGGCAAACCATGTTTGCTTGAGAACTGAGAAATTCATAGGCATAGGAAACGCGACCAGCCAATGCTGATGCGTTCAAGATGGGAGGACTAGACAAGACTGCACCACTGAGGCTAGGTGCTAGGCTCAGAGGCGAGATGGTGAAACGAGGCGAGAACCCGCTAGTGCGGTGCCTGAAGAGGCGGGACTACGGCGGTGTCACCGAGCAGAAATACCCAAGCGGCAACTCACGGTTTGGCACGAAAACCGTAGCTTTGGAACACTTCTGGATAAGTTTTGACACCATCGGATTGTAGTCGGACGCTCCTTTTGCAACCTACTTCCTTCGCGGAGGTGCGCGCAGCCAATCATCGTCTCCGCCGTTCACGATCAACAGTCAAGTTGTTCGAAAGGCAGGACTGACTGTTAAACGGTTCCGGTATACGCAGATGTTGCCCGACATGCACGACAGATTGAATTCTTTCTGCAGTTGGGTCTAGGGATAGCGCATCCCTTGATTCAGGTCAACGACGACCGCCGCTCACGGTTGACATTCCCACCGTGTAAAGCCTTATCGTTTTCGCAAGGTTTACCAATCTTCTGCGTACCTTTTGGAGAACACCGTGAAGCATGGCCACATCACAGAGCATTCGAATACTACGACCCCCACTGGTAACGGCAAAAAGTTGATCGGAGCAGCGGTCATGCTTGGGCTGATCGGTGCATTCTTCCTGGTCAGAGAGCATTGGTCGCACATCGCAGGCTACTGGCCATATCTGCTCTTGCTGGCCTGCCCTTTGATGCACCTCTTCCACGGGCACGGAGGGCATGGAGCCCACGGTGATGATTCGAACAAAAAGTAGTCCCTACTGACTTGCAACACATCTACAGGGAGGCCATCCATGCCAACTGCATCGCCGCACGATCACGCAAGCCACGGACACCAGCATCATGAGGGCCATCACGGACATTCATCTGTGCCTGCGACAGGACTGAAAGATCCTGTTTGCGGGATGAATGTGACTGACCAGTCGCCTCACTCTGCAGAACACCAGGGAAAGCGCTACTACTTTTGCAGTACCAAATGCCACACCAAGTTTGTCGCGGCACCTGACAAGTACGCGCCCTCGGCCCTTGGCGAAGTCGCTGCGCAGCCCGAGGAAGCCCAGCCCGGCACCATTTACACCTGCCCAATGCACCCGGAGGTCCAACAGGACCATCCTGGAAACTGCCCTAAATGCGGCATGACATTGGAGCCCATGCTCCCCACTCTGGATGAGGGAGAAAACGCCGAGCTCGTGGATTTCCGGCATCGCTTCTGGTGGACGCTGCCCCTCACCGTCGTGGTCACTGTTCTGGCCATGGTGGGGCACCGGCTGCAGTGGTTCGAGATGGCGACACAGAGTTGGATTGAGCTGGTCCTCACGGTACCCATCGTCCTGTGGGCGGGCTGGCCCTTCTTCGTTCGCGGTGCGCAGTCGGTCGTGAACCGCAGTCCCAACATGTGGACGCTGATTGGTCTGGGGACGGGCGCAGCATTTGTCTACAGCGTGGTCGCTACCGTTGCGCCAGGGGTGTTTCCAGCCTCGTTCCAGGCCATGGGGCGCGTGGCGGTGTACTTCGAAGCTGCAGCCGTCATCATCTCGCTCACGCTCCTGGGCCAGATGCTGGAGCTGAAAGCACGCTCCCAGACCTCGGCCGCCATCAAATCGCTGTTGGGCCTGGCTCCCAAGACGGCGCGGCGCATCGACGCCAACGGCCAGGAAAGTGACGTCCCGTTGTCCCACGTCCATGTGGGTGACCTGCTGCGCGTGCGCCCCGGGGAAAAGGTCCCTGTCGATGGGGTCGTGGTCGAAGGGAGTAGCGCAGTGGATGAAGCCATGCTCACGGGAGAGCCTGTGCCCATTGTCAAAGGGCCGGGGGATGCCGTCATCGGAGCCACGCTCAATACCAACGGAGCGCTCGTGATCCGGTCCGAGCGGGTGGGCTCCGCCACCATGCTGTCACAGATCGTTCAGATGGTTGCCCAGGCACAGCGCTCCCGGGCTCCCATGCAGCGCATGGCCGACCAGGTGGCGGGTTACTTCGTGATGGCCGTGGTGGGTATCGCGTTGCTCACACTCTTCGCGTGGGGCCTGTTCGGACCGGAGCCACGTTGGGTCTATGGCCTCGTCAACGCCGTGGCCGTGCTGATCATCGCGTGTCCCTGTGCGTTGGGCTTGGCTACGCCTATGTCCATCATGGTGGCCACCGGCCGGGGTGCAACCAGTGGTGTTCTGTTCAGGGATGCCGCCGCCATAGAAAACCTGCGCAAGGTGGACACGCTGATTGTGGACAAAACAGGCACGCTGACCGAAGGCAAGCCCTCCTTCGAGCGTGTAGTGGCCATGCCCGGTCAGTCGGAGGATGAGGTTCTGCGCCTGGCGGCCAGCCTGGACCAAGGCAGCGAGCACCCGCTGGCCGACGCCATTGTCCAGGCGGCCCGCGCCAAGGGGTTGGCCCTGGACAAGCCCGAGGACTTCGAGTCCGGGTCGGGCATCGGGGTACGCGGACGGGTCGCCGGGCGCCAGATCGCCCTGGGAAACACGGTCCTTATGGAGCAGGTGGGCGTTTCTGCGGATCCGCTGCTTGCGCAGGCCGAGGCCTTGCGCGCCACAGGCGCCAGCGTGATGTACCTGGCGGCCGATGGCCAGCTTCAAGGCCTGCTGGCGGTCTCCGATGCCATCAAGGCCAGCACACCCGAAGCGCTGGCAACCCTCCATGCGGCGGGACTGCGGATTGTCATGGCCACGGGCGACGGCATGACCACCGCCCAGGCCGTGGGCGCCAAGCTGGGCATTGACGAAGTGCATGGCGAAGTCAAACCTGCAGACAAGCTGGCGCTGGTGTCGCGGTTGCAGGCCGAAGGCCGCGTTGTCGCCATGGCGGGGGACGGGATCAACGACGCACCCGCCCTGGCCAAGGCGGATGTGGGGATCGCGATGGGTACTGGCACCGATGTGGCGATGAACAGCGCACAGGTCACCTTGGTCAAGGGCGATCTGCGAGGTATTTCCACTGCTCGGGAATTGTCGGAGGCAACGGTGGGAAACATGAAACAGAACCTGATGTTTGCCTTCCTCTACAACGCGCTGGGCATCCCGATCGCCGCAGGGCTGCTGTATCCCTTCACTGGATGGCTGCTGTCGCCAATGATTGCGGCCCTGGCGATGAGCCTGAGTTCAGCGTCGGTGATCGCCAACGCCCTGCGGCTTCGCCAAAGTTGAACTGACAAGCTGACCGCAGATTTGATCTAGGTTAAGCCCGCAACCCCGACTCTGGTTACCATTCGCACCATGACTTCCGCCAGGAACACCGTATTGCGCCGAGGACGCTGGATTTCCAGCATCCTGGTCGCGGCGTTGCTCCTGATGCAAGTGGCACTGGCAGCCTACGCGTGCCCGAAGCTGGACTCCGCAGTTCATGCGGTGTCGATGCAAAAGGCGGGCATGGCCATGGAGAGCGCTGTCGGCATGCCCTCCATGCCGGAATGCCACGCCATGGCAGGGACGATGGATGAACAGGATCCGCAGCTTTGCCGCGCCCACTGCGATGGCGACAGCCTGTCTTCGCCGACGCTTCAGGGCCTTGATCTCCAGGCCATCGCGGCGCATGCCGTCTGGATCGCCTATGTGCTTCCTGCAGTGCTCGATTCAGAGCGCCACATCGACGCTCGGGCTGTCTATTCCGAGTTGGACAGTCGAGCGGGCTCGCCGCCCATTTATCTGACGCACCAGGTCTTCCGGAATTGATCGTGCACGGTGTGCGCGCTGCCCTGTGGCATGCGCGCATTTGATTTCGTGCCCTTTCATTTCGAGGACCATCATGCCCATCATCTCCCGTGGCGCTCCCGTCGAGCGCCTCTCTGCGCAATCGCGCATTCATTCCGCAATCCCGCACATCCGTGGGCGCAGCGCCCGCCATCTGCCTCTGGGCGCTTTGTGGTTCATGCTGGCAGGCATCGGCTTTGCAGGAAATCAGGCCCACGCCCTGGGTTTTGCCGAGGCCCTGAACTTGGCAGAGCAGCACAGCCCTCGTATCACTGCCCAGCGGCTGCAAATTGACGCCGCCAGCAGCACCCGAAAATCGGCAGGAACACTGCCGGATCCCAAGCTGTCGGTCGGTATCGAGAACTTCCCCATCAGCGGCATGGACCGCTTCAGCCTCACCCGCGAGTCCATGACCATGCAGCGCCTGGCGCTGATGCAGGAGGTGCCCAACCGCGCCAAACGAGATGCCCAGATTGCCAGTGCCGAGGCCAAGGTGGAACGCGAGCGCGCGGCCCTGGGTGTCCAGCGCCTGCAGATCCGCCAAGAGTTGAGCCAGGCGTGGATCATGGCCCAGGCCATTGAACAGCGCGACCAGGTGCTCACCGATCTCTTGGCTCAGAACCAGCTGCTACAGGACAGCCTTCCAGCCCGCATTGCGGGCGGCACGGCCCAGGCTGCGGACCTGCTGATGGCCAGGCAGGAGGCGCTGGCGCTGTCGGATCGAAGGGATGACCTGCAGCGGGATCGGACCAAAGCCCGCTCCATGCTTCGCCGTTGGGTGGGCGCTCGTGCTGACGAAGTGCTGCAGGGAACTCCCGGGCCGCTGAGCCGCCCTTTGGATCAGCTGCGCTCGGAGGTACACCGCCACGCGGAACTTGCGCAGTACCCGGCCATGCAGGCGATGGCCTTAGCGGAAACGCGCGAAGCCCAGGCAGAAACCAAGGGTGATTGGTCCTGGGAAGTCGCCTACAGCCGCCGCGACCGCCGCTGGGGCGACATGGTGTCCTTCCAGGTGACCTTTGATCTTCCCTGGCAACAGGAGCGGCGCCAGGCACCTCAGATAAAGGCCAAGCAACTGGAGTTGCAGCGTCTGGAAGCTGAGCAGGAAGACGTGACCCACAGGCACCTACAGGAGCTGGAGGACAACGCGTCCGAGCTGACGGCACTGCAGAGCCAGATCGAGCGCCTGCAATCGACAGGCATCGGCCTGGCGCAGGACCGCGCCCAGCTGGCGCTGACCAACTATCAGAGTGCCAAGGGGGATCTGAGTGCCGTGCTCGCAGCGCGGGCCCAAGTGCTGGAGACACGCTGGCGCCTGATTGAGCTGCAGACACAGCGCGACGCATTGATCGCCCGCCTCAACAGCCTGATCGCCGACTGATCGGAGAACAACATGACCAATAACGCTTTCAAGAAAACCGCAGTTGCCTTGGCCCTGCTGGCAGCAGGCATCGCCCTTGGGTGGGGCATTTCTCAGTGGGCAACAAAGGATGGCCATGCACCGGGAGCTGGACCGGCTGCTGCCGAAACAGCAAAGGCCGACCGCAAAGTGCTGTACTGGTACGACCCCATGGTGCCGACGCAAAAGTTCGACAAGCCAGGCAAATCTCCCTATATGGATATGGCTCTGGTCCCCAAGTACGCGGATGAGGATACGCAACCGGGCACGGGTTTGAACGTGTCCTCTCAGGCCGTGCAAGCCCTGGGCCTGCGCACAGCCTTGGTGGAGCAGCGTGAGATTGGCACAGACGTGGACGTTTTGGGCACCGTTCAGCTCAACGACCGGGATGTGAGCATCGTCCAGGCCCGTTCGTCGGGGTTCGTGGAGCGGGTCTATGCGCGCGCTCCGGGCGACGTGGTGGCCGCAGGCGCGCCATTGGCCGATCTGCTGCTGCCCGATTGGGTGTCTGCGCAGCGCGAGTTCCTCGCTGTCCGGGCGCTTAAGGACGAATCGCTGACGGCAGCAGCGCGCCAGCGGCTGTTGTTGCTGGGAATGCCAGCATCGCTCGTGGCCCAGGTGGAACGCAGTGGAGAACCCCAGGGCCGATACACCGTGACCTTCCCACAGGCAGGAATGGTGGCCGAACTGATGGTGCGCCAGGGCATGACAGTATCTGTAGGTGCCAGTCTGGTGCGGGTGAATGGCCTGTCCACCGTCTGGATCGAAGCAGCGGTTCCAGAGGCACAGAGCGGCCCTCTACAACTGGGGCAGGATGCCCAGGTGCGCCTGGCAGCATTTCCCGGAGAGACCCTCAAAGCCCGGGTCGTCAGCATCTTGCCCGAGGCCAACCGAGACACTCGCACAGTGCGTGTACGCCTGGAGCTGCCCAACACCGCCCAGCGACTGAAAGCCGGTATGTCCGGGCAGATTGCCCTGGCGGGACGCACGCAGCCCGCGTTGCTGGTTCCCAGCGAAGCCGTGATCCGTACTGGCAAGCGGGCGGTGGTTTATGTGGTGGAAGGTCCTGGCAGGTACCAACCCGTGCAGGTGCAACTTGGCCCAGAGATTGAGGATCGCCTCGTCGTGCAAGGCGGGTTGACCGCAGGGCAGCAGGTGGTGGCCTCCGCGCAATTCCTGATCGACTCGGAAGCCAGCCTGCGGGGGGTACTGCCGACCCTGTCTGGAGCCGGTGGCGCCGAAGCCGCTGCCAAGACTGGTGCTTCGGCCCCTGTCGTGCCTGGGGCTTCCGCTGCGCCAGTGCCGAAGAGCTTCACGGTGCGGGGGGTGGTTGACGAGGTGACACAGACCGAACTGACGCTCACACATGAGGCTGTCCCCGAGCTGAAATGGCCCGGAATGACCATGCCCTTCAAATTGGCCAACCCCGCGCTGGCAAAGAACCTCAAGCCTGAACAGCAGGTACGTTTCACCTTCCAGCAACAAGGCAAGGACTTCGTGATCACCGCCGTGGAAGGAGTCAAGCCATGATCGCCCGATTGATACGCTGGTCGGTGGCGAACCGGTTCCTGGTTCTGCTGGCCACCGTGATGCTCACAGCCTGGGGCGTGTGGGGCGTGCGCAGCACCCCCGTGGATGCGCTGCCCGATCTCTCGGACGTGCAGGTCATCATCCGCACCAGTTACCCGGGCCAGGCGCCGCAGATCGTCGAGAACCAGGTGACCTACCCGCTGGCGACCACCATGCTGTCGGTGCCGGGCGCGAAGACGGTGCGGGGCTTCTCGTTCTTTGGCGACTCGTTCGTCTACATCCTGTTCGAGGACGGCACGGACCTGTACTGGGCGCGTTCCCGGGTGCTGGAGTACATGAATCAGGTGCAGGGACGACTACCCGCTACGGCCAAGTCGTCGTTGGGCCCAGATGCCACCGGGGTCGGCTGGATCTTCCAGTACGCCCTGGTAGATCGCACTGGCAAAAACGACCTGGCCCAGCTTCGCGCCTTGCAGGACTGGTTCCTGAAGTTCGAACTCAAGAGCCTGCCCAACGTCGCAGAAGTGGCATCGGTCGGTGGCATGGTCAAGCAGTACCAAGTTGTGCTCGACCCCATCAAGCTTGCGTCCCAAGGCCTCACTCAGGGACAGGTGCGCGAGGCCATCATGAATGCCAACCAGGAAACGGGTGGATCGGTGCTGGAACTGTCCGGCGCCGAGTACATGGTGCGCGCCAGCGGCTACCTCAAGACGCTGGACGACTTCCGCGCCATCCCGCTGGTGTCGCGCGCAGGGGTGCCCGTGCGCCTGGGGGATGTCGCCACCGTTCAGATCGGGCCGGAAATGCGGCGTGGCATCGCTGAACTCGACGGTGAAGGCGAAGTGGCTGGTGGCGTGGTCGTGCTGCGATCGGGCAAGAATGCCCAGGAAACCATCAAAGCCGTCAAGGCCAAGCTCAGTGAGCTGCAAAGCAGTCTGCCCCCGGGCGTGGAGATCGTCACCACCTACGACCGCAGCGCGCTCATCGAGCGGGCGATCCAGAACCTCACCACCAAACTCGTAGAGGAGTTCATCGTGGTGGCGGTGGTCTGTGTCTTGTTCCTCTGGCATCTGCGATCCGCGCTGGTTGCCATCATTTCTCTTCCGCTGGGGATCATGGCGGCGTTTCTGGTGATGCGTTACCAGGGCATCAACGCCAACATCATGTCCTTGGGCGGGATTGCTATTGCTGTGGGCGCCATGGTGGATGCAGCGGTGGTGATGATCGAGAACGCCCACAAGAAGCTGGAGGCCTGGCAGCACAAGCATCCCGACCAGCAGTTGGTCGGTGAAGAGCGCTGGAAAGTGATCACCGAAGCAGCCGAGGAAGTTGGGCCCGCGCTTTTCTTCTCGCTGCTCATCATCACGTTGTCCTTTGTGCCCGTTTTTACGCTGGAAGCACAGGAAGGCCGCTTGTTTGGACCGCTGGCGTTCACGAAGACCTACGCGATGGCCGCAGCTGCGGCCCTCTCGGTCACGCTGATTCCGGTCCTCATGGGCTACTGGATCCGGGGGCGTATCCCTGACGAGCAGAAAAACCCCATCACGCGTGCGCTGATCGCCGTGTACCGACCTTGCCTGGAATGGGTGCTGCACCGTCCCAAATCCACCCTGGTCATCGCCGTGCTGGCGCTGGCGACCACGATGTGGCCGCTCTCCCGGCTAGGCGGCGAATTCCTGCCCAGACTGGACGAAGGCGACCTGCTGTATATGCCTTCGGCGCTCCCGGGTCTTTCGGCACAGCGGGCAACCGAACTGCTGCAACTGAGCAACCGCATGATCAAGACGGTTCCCGAGGTTGAGCGCGTCTTCGGCAAGGCTGGCAGAGCGGAGACCGCCACCGATCCAGCGCCTCTGGAAATGTTCGAGACCACGGTAAAGCTCAAGCCCAGAGACCAATGGCGTCCAGGAATGACGCCCGAGGGTCTGATCGAGGAGTTGGACAAGGCCGTCAAGATCCCCGGCCTGTCCAACATCTGGATTCCGCCGATTCGCAACCGGATCGACATGCTCGCGACGGGCATCAAGAGTCCCATCGGGGTCAAGGTGACCGGCAACGACCTGAAGGTGATCGACGGGATCGCTGCCCAAGTCGAGCAGGTCGCCAAGGGCATTCCGGGAGTGACTTCGTCGTTGGCAGAGCGCCTGACGGGGGGGCGCTACGTCGATGTCCGCATCGACCGCACGGCCGCAGGGCGCTATGGGCTGAACGTGAGCGAAATCCAGGCTGTCGTTTCCGGGGCCATCGGTGGTGAAAACGTCTCTGAAACAGTCGAAGGCTTGGCCCGCTTCCCCATCAACCTGCGCTATCCGCGTGAGTGGAGAGACTCGCCCGAACGCTTGGCCCAATTGCCCATCTTCACCCCCATGGGGCAGCAGATCACGCTGGGCACGGTGGCCAGCATCGCCATCACCGATGGGCCACCCATGCTCAAGAGCGAGAACGCCCGCCCATCAGGCTGGGTGTATGTCGATGTGCGGGGGCGCGATCTGGCATCGGTGGCCAATGACCTGCGCGATGCGGTGAGCCGCCAGATCAAGCTGGAGCCCGGGGTCAGCATCACGTACTCAGGCCAGTTCGAGTACCTGGAGCGGGCCAATGCCCGCCTGAAAGTAGTGGTGCCTGCCACCTTGCTGATCATCTTCGTGCTGTTGTACTTGACCTTCTCGCGCATGGGCGAGGCGGGACTGATCATGGCGACACTGCCATTTGCGCTCACTGGGGGCATCTGGTTCCTGTACCTGATGAACTACAACCTGTCCATCGCCACCGGTGTGGGCTTCATCGCTCTGGCGGGGGTCGCGGCAGAGTTCGGGGTGGTCATGCTCATCTACCTCAAGCAGGCACTCGCAGAGAGATGTCCAGACGGCAGGCAGCCCACGCTGGAAGAGCTGCTGGATGCGATCCGGGAAGGTGCTGTGCTGCGCGTGCGCCCCAAGGCCATGACCGTGGCTGTCATCCTAGCGGGCCTGGTGCCCATCGTGTGGAGCAGCGGGACAGGCTCGGAGGTCATGAGCCGCATCGCGGCCCCCATGCTGGGCGGTATGGTGACAGCGCCGCTGCTGTCCTTGTTTGTGATTCCTGCGGCCTATGTGCTGATGAGAAAGCCGAGAAAACGCGATCAGCCTGACACTGAGGCTTCGTGAGGCAGGCTTAGGGCGGCCCCCTTAGGGGCGTCGAGTTTGCTGATCGAGAGGCTGCGTGGCTGTCATTTTCAAAAGACAACAGCACGAAATATCAAAAGTCGGCCGCACGGTCTTTTCTGACGTTGAAGCACCTCAGAAAACGGAAAATAAAGCACGCTAAGGCGTAGCTCCCTCGGCTACACCGCGTTGGCACTGCGCGGTTCTTTCTCCCCTTGCAGCGCAGCAATCAGCGGACATGAAACGTTCCCTTGCCGCGCATGACAGGCGCACACCAGTTCAGACAGCACGCTTTCCATGCGAGCCAAGTCGGCCATCTTCTCGCGCACATCCTGAAGTTTGTGCTCGGCCAGGCTGCTGGCTTCCTCGCAGTGGGTGCCGTCATCCAGCCGTAGCAGCTCGGCGACCTCGTCCAAGCTGAAGCCCAGCCGCTGGGCTGATTTCACGAAGCGCACCCGCGTTACATCCGCCTCGCCATAGCGGCGGATGCTGCCATAGGGCTTGTCCGGCTCCAGCAACAAGCCCTTGCGCTGATAGAAGCGGATGGTCTCCACGTTGACCCCGGCCGCCTTGGCGAAAAGGCCGATGGTCAGATCCTTCAAATTGTTCTCCATATTGCTTGACTCCGTACATTGGTACGGAAGTAAGCTTAAGCTATCCAATTCAGATTCGAAAGGACAAGCGTATGCCTGAACCTCAAAACGGGCGCGGCGCCCTCTTCACTGGAGGGCTGGCCGCCATCCTCGCCTCGGCTTGCTGCCTCGGGCCGCTGGTTCTGATCGCCTTGGGGTTCAGCGGCGCTTGGATCGGCAACTTGACGGTGTTGGAACCCTATCGCCCCATCTTTATCGGCGTGGCGCTGGTGGCGCTTTTCTTCGCCTGGCGGCGCATCTACCGCCCGGCGCAAGCCTGCAAACTGGGTGAGGTCTGCGCGATTCCCCAAGTGCGCGCTACTTACAAGCTCATTTTCTGGGTCGTGGCCGCGCTGGTTCTGGTCGCGCTCGGATTTCCCTACGTCATGCCATTTTTCTATTAATCACAGGAGTTCACTATGAAAAAACTGTTTGCCTCCCTCGCCCTCGTTGCCGTTGTTGCCCCCGTGTGGGCCGCCACCCAGACCGTCACGCTGTCCGTACCGGGCATGACTTGCTCCGCTTGCCCGATCACCGTCAAGAAGGCGATTTCCAAGGTCGAAGGCGTCAGCAAAGTTGATGTGACCTTCGAGACGCGCGAAGCCGTCGTCACCTTCGATGATGCCAAGACCAGCGTGCAGAAGCTGACCAAGGCCACCGGGGACGCGGGCTATCCGTCCAGCGTCAAGCAGTGAGTCACTGAAAACGGCACCGCAGCACATTTGACGTCATTGCCTGGCGCCACAAACGATAAAGGATCTGTTGCATGACCCATCTAAAAATCACCGGCATGACCTGCGACTCGTGCGCGGCGCACGTCAAGGAAGCGCTGGAAAAAGTGCCCGGCGTGCAGTCGGCGCTGGTGTCCTATCCGAAGGGCACAGCGCAACTCGCCACCGAGGCGGGCACGTCACCGGATGCGCTGACTGCCGCCGTGGTCGGACTGGGCTACAAAGCAACGCTCGCCGATGCGCCACCGACGGACAACTGCACCGGGCTGCTCGACAAGGTGAGCGGCTGGATGGGGGCCGCTGATGAGCGCAGTGACGGTGAACACCAGTTGCAGATCGCGGTGATCGGCAGCGGTGGAGCCGCGATGGCCGCGGCGCTGAAGGCCGTCGAGCAAGGCGCGCACGTCACGCTGATCGAGCGCGGCACCATCGGCGGCACCTGCGTCAATATCGGTTGTGTGCCGTCCAAGATCATGATCCGCGCCGCTCACATCGCCCATTTACGCCGGGAAAGCCCATTCGACGGCGGTATCACCGCGACTGTGCCTGCGATTGATCGCAGCAAACTACTGGCCCAGCAGCAGGCCCTCGTCGATGAACTCCGCCATGCCAAGTACGAAGGCATCCTGGACAGCAATTCAGCCATCACCGTTCTGCATGGTGAAGCTCGTTTCAAGGACGACCAGAGCGTTGTCGTCCGTTTGAACGAGGGTGGTGAGCGCGTCGTGATGTTCGACCGCTGCCTGGTCGCCACGGGTGCCAGTCCGGCCGTGCCGCCGATTCCGGGCCTGAAAGAGTCACCGTACTGGACGTCGACCGAGGCGCTGGTCAGCGAGACCGTTCCCGAACGCCTGGCCGTGATCGGCTCGTCGGTGGTGGCGCTGGAACTGGCGCAAGCCTTTGCCCGGCTGGGCAGCCAGGTCACGATCCTGGCGCGCAGAACGCTGTTCTTCCGCGAAGACCCGGCCATCGGCGAGGCCGTTACCGACGCTTTCCGTGCCGAAGGGATCACGGTGTTGGAACACACGCAAGCCAGCCAGGTCGCGCATGTGAACCGCGAATTCGTGCTGACCACGGGGCACGGTGAAATACGCGCCGACAAGCTGCTGGTCGCTACCGGACGGACACCGAACACGCGCAGCCTGGCACTGGACGCGGCGGGGGTCACCGTCAATGCGCAAGGGGCCATCGTCATCGACAAGGGCATGCGCACCAGCACGCCGCACATTTATGCGGCTGGCGACTGCGCTGACCAGCCGCAGTTCGTCTATGTGGCGGCAGCGGCCGGCACCCGTGCCGCGATCAACATGACGGGCGGAGATGCGGCCCTCGACTTGACCGCGATGCCGGCCGTGGTGTTCACCGATCCGCAAGTGGCGACCGTGGGCTACAGCGAAGCGGAAGCGCATCACGACGGGATCGAGACCGACAGTCGCACCCTGACCTTGGACAACGTGCCGCGTGCGCTTGCCAATTTCGACACACGCGGCTTTATCAAGCTGGTCATTGAGGAAGGTAGCGGAAGGCTCATCGGTGTGCAGGCGGTGGCCCCGGAAGCAGGCGAACTGATCCAGACGGCTGTTCTCGCAATTCGCAACCGCATGACGGTGCAGGAACTGGCCGACCAGTTGTTCCCCTACCTGACGATGGTCGAGGGCTTGAAGCTCGCGGCGCAGACGTTCAGCAAGGACGTGAAGCAGCTTTCCTGCTGCGCCGGATGAGGGAAAAAGGAGGTGTTCAATGAACGCCTACACAGTGTCCCGGCTGGCCCTTGATGCCGGGGTGAGCGTGCATATCGTGCGCGACTACCTGCTGCGCGGACTGCTGCGGCCGGTGGCGTGCACCCCAGGCGTTCGATGACGCCGCCTTGCAACGCCTGTGCTTCGTGCGGGCCGCCTTCGAGGCGGGCATTAGCCTGGACGCACTGACGCGGCTGTATCGGGCGCTGGATGCTGCGGACGCCAACGAAGCGGCCACGCAGCTTGCCGTGCTGCGCCAGTTCGTCGAACGTCGGCGCGAAGCGCTGGCCGATCTGGAAGTGCAGTTGGCCACCCTGCCGACCGAGCCGGCCCAGCACGCGGAGAGTCTGCCATGAACAGCCCCGAGCGCTTGCCGACCGAGACACACAAGCCGTTCACCGGCTACCTGTGGGGCACGCTGGCCGTGCTCACCTGTCCCTGCCATTTGCCGATTCTCGCCATTGTGCTCGCGGGAACAACGGCCGGCGCGTTCATCGGGGAGTATTGGGGTATTGCAGCCCTCACGCTGACCGGTTTGTTTGTCCTGTCTGTGACGCGGCTGCTGCGGGCCTTCAGGGGGCGATCATGAGCGCTTCCCAACCCATTGAATGGACGGTGGCGCAACTGGCGCTGGCGCTGGCGCTGGCGCTGGCGGTTGCGGTTGCGGTTGCGGTTGCGGGCGGTCAGCTTGATCTGCACTACCAGCCGATTGTCGATTTGCGTAGTGACCAGATTGTCGGCGCGGAAGCCCTGTTGCGCTGGCGTCACCCGATGCTCGGACTGTTGCCGCCGGGCCAGTTCCTGCCCGTGACCGAATCGTCTGGCCTGATGCATGAAATCGGTGCTTGGGTGCTGGGCGCAGCCTGCCGTCAGATGCGCGACTGGCAGGCGCTGGCATGGCAACCGTTCCGGCTGGCCGTCAATGTTTCGGCGAGCCAGGTGGGGTCTGACTTCGACGGGTGGGTACCAGGTCAGCGGCGCCCCCCCTGTCGCTATCGCTGAAAACTGAAGATCCGATAAGAGCACCGTCGCCGCCATCAATGGCACCCAATTGAGCTATCGATCAAGCATGGATGCAAAGGAACCGAACACATTCCCACTTCTGAAATGCGTAGTGCTTGCGGGCGGCAGTAACGGGCTCAGGGGGAACGCGCCTTGCGCTGGTCGATTCAGGAAGGTGGTTTACAGAATCTCAATGAGATTTTGTGGCGAGCGCCCCTCAGGACGCTCGCGGGGGAGGCTACCTGGATGGCATGGCCGCCTGGCGGTCCACCATCATTTGCATCATTTGTTCCATCATGGCCATGCGGCGCTCCATTTGAGCGTGCATGCCCATCATGCCGCCTCCCATGCCCGAGTTTCCAGATGCTGCAGGTGCGGCAGGTTTGGCCTGCGCCCCTTGCTGCATCATCCCCATACCCATGCCACCAGAATTACCTGCACCCATCATGGTCATACCGGACTGCATGAGCTTCATGTGTTCATCCATCAGCGCAGAACGTTCGGCGGGAGTCTTGGCCGCCTGCATTTTTTTGTGCATTTCCTGCATCGCCGTCATCTGACGATCAAAGGCGTCCGGTGTCGGCGGGGTGGTAGCTGCCGGGGCAGACTGGGTGGTTACGCCACCGCTCTGCGCATCACCGGGGTGGTGGCCTGCGTGTTCGTCCGCAGGTTTTGGAGATTGCGCGACGGCACAGCCCGCCACGAAAAGGGTTGTCAACAGCCCAGCGACGATATTCAGACGCATGATGGTCTCCTTGTTGGTTCAACTGCAGCATGACGACGTACGGTTCGCAGCACCTTGATTCACATCAACAGAGGTTGTGGACCGAGACGAACAGCAGCAGCCACCGGTTGTTCGGCGCGATGAAGTCGCCACCACGGCGTCTGCTTTGTATCCGGCACGCTCAATTGCAGAGCGAACAAGCTCTACAGTGTCGTCTTCGGCTTGCCCAGGAACGCGGACCTGCCGCGCGGCCACATCGATTTCTACTTCGACGCCTGCTGGCAGTTGGGCCTGAGCTATTGCTCGACGAATACGCTGAGCACAACCGCCGCACGTCATATCAAGAACATTGAAATGGACCATGTGAGCCTCCTTTGGTTGATTCACGTTTTGACTATGAACCTTGCCACGGTGGGAAGGTCAAGGCCTCACGGAATTCAATCGGCATATAAGCTCGGAAAGCAGCAAACGAGCCCATTGCTGGTGGTGTCTCTACGAGTTAGAACGCTCGCGCCTTGGGTGAACGACCGTCGAAAATCTCCATCTCAGCCGAGGGGAAGGACACCTTTGGCGCCTTGCGCATTCCCGCCGCGTGCCTAGCGCGCAGGCGCCACCATAGCGGTGGCAATTGCCAAATGTTGGGCTGGCCCTGTACCTGCCTGAGAGAGAAAGCCCTCGGCGAACGAGAAGTTTTTAGCAGATCGAACCACATGCGCTTGGAATGCAAGCGACTCGTTGACAAGTGCAAGGGACAAAAATTTGACCGACAACTCCAGAGTGACGACGACCTTGGAATCGTAGTGACCCAAACCGGCAAGCACGAAGGCTGCATCAAAACCTGCGGCGATAACACCGCCATTGATTGCGGAGGTTCCTCCACCTCCCTGAAGGCCAGATTCGATTTTGGTGAAATTGATGATCGCCAAGCCTGGCTCTTTGAACGCCCCCCTAAACCCAAACCAAGCAATTTCTTTCCTGGCGTTGAATTGAGCCAATTGCTCTTCGCGCTGAGTGGAGACTAGGCGAAACGGGATGGTCGGACTATGCATGGGAAAGCAACGGTGCGTTTACCGTCCAAATGTACATTGAGGGCTCGTCCAAATGTACATTCAGGATGCGTCCAACCTTGCATCCAAGACACTTGCGGCAGGGGATTTCTCGAATGAAGGTTCGATAGTTAGACCGTTTTTAAGTCCACCGTGCCCCGCGAGCTGCTATGGGGTTCTGGCCGACAAGGCGACATGACAGCTGCGCAGTTTCTCCCTCAGTTCGTGTTGTACCTCGGGGTTTGACAAGCCCGTAGTTCCCTCGCATGCGATCAGGTTTTGCCGACAGGAGTCAGGCCAATCTTCCAGATCATCATCGAGTGCTATCCACTGATGGGGTTTTCTGCGCTGAGCGTCTTCTTGAACTTGCACGCCCCGGGGTGTGGTGCGGAACATGGACAGGTTCCATGGGTCCACGCCATGCACACGTCTGTGGTAGGTCCCGCCAATAAACCGAGCACGCAAGGACGCCGGAAGGCGCTTAAGGGTTGCGCTGTACCCTGGGCGGATGCACCAGGTGCTACTCAGTACCAGGGCGACTGCCGGGTGGGGTTGGAGCACCGACTCCAGGAATGGAACCCATTCGAACAGCGAATGTCCTGCAGCCTCATACGGGCTCATGTAGATGCCCTTGCGTGGATGCCAGAGCACTTTTTCATGGTGAACAACGCCATCGAGATCGAGGTACAGGACGACGTCCGCGCTGCGTGGAGTGGACGCAGGGAGATATGGGGAAATTTGGCCAGAGGACAGAGCCATATGTTGGGACTGGACTGTGCTTGGTGGGGATATAGTCAAGGAGGACGGCGGGGCCAGAGCGGACTCAGAACTTGCCAGCCACGTGCGTATTCCTACGAGAACGCACCAGACTGGACACGCATGAGCAAGCTCCGCACCACCTCAAGGCCGCCGGGCTCTTTGAGCACATCGAGAGGCCTTCGATCACCCAACGCTGGGACCACCCCCACGAGCCAGTGATTAAGCCAGGTCTGTGCGTCGAAACCAGTTGGGTCACCAGACTCATCAACCATGCGCCGCACAAGCATAGTGAGAATAGCGATGTGGTCTTCTAGGGCGATGGGGGCAGAATTCGTGTCCACAAGTTACCGATCAGTCCCGTTAACAATGGCACAGCGGCGTCGCCTGAGTGTCGGATCTTTGGTTGCATCGCCCGAGCGCGCATATTCCCTTGCGGTGATGACAGGAAGAGCGTGCTTGACCTTGATTGTGATGACGCGCTTCGCCTTGCGGGCAGCCTGACCTGTGCGGTGCAATTCCATGGCGCGGTGATCTCTCAAGAGCTGTCGCGAGCTTCGGAGAGAGATTTCATCAAAGTACCTCTCAGAAAAACGTCGCCCCCGGGGGCATGCTTTCGCAGAGGTCGCACCGGGGGCTTGCTTTGCGCTAATGATAGCAACGAAGTTCAAACTCATCGCGGGGTTGTATCGGTAGGAGAACCAGCGCTGACTCACCAAAGGCCACGCTTGCTCACTTTTACCAGCGCACTCGTAAGGGCCATCAGCGTCTCTGCATCTGTCAGCACCTCCGCCCCCTTCAACGTGGACGGCAACGCAATTCCAGCGATCTCTTGAGTACGGTTGAGCACCTGCTCCACCAAACTGGTTCGGGGAACAAACATGTAGTGCACTTCACAGTCCAGGCCATGAGCCAAACGTGCAAGCGTATTCAGCGTGATAGTGCCGTTGGCCTCGGCCTGCTCCAGTTTGCGGACTCCCTGCGCCGTCATGCCCAAGCGCTCACCTAGCGCTTTGGAACTCATGCCCAAGGCCAATCTCACCGTCTTTGCCCAGCCACACCTGGGCGTGGCATTCCGCTGCAGCTTCGCGAAATCGCAAAACTGCCGATCAAGTTCGGCCAAGCGGGTGAGATCCAGGCGGTTTTTCAAGGGGGCAAACGCATGAGGCAACAGACTGGTTGCCTCTTTAAGCAGATCTGGGCAACCGGTTTATTTCCATTGGGAGACGGGCACACTTGGAAAACAAAAATGGCATTCCATTCAGCTATCTTCGCACGCCACGGCCCCAAACGGGACCAATTAGTCTCATATTAACTTGAATGAAGAATGATGCTGCGTTTGGAAAAAGCGACCCTAGGAAAATTTGGAGCACAGGACATGTTGCGCCTGATCACGTCACGGGGTTGGGAAGCCATCCTGCCGGATGCGCTGGATGACAACCACCTATTGTTGATGTCAGACCAACTCCGAGACCTTCTGTCTGGCTCGGATTGGAGCGGGGATCACGATCCCGCTAGTGCAGCCTTACCGCTCGCCCTGTTGCTTCTGACCAAGGCGGGAGCCAAACGTTCAGGCGACAGCATGGAAGTGGGCCTCGAAACTCTGCAAGAAGCACTGTGCTTGCTCAGCACTGCTGTGGATCGGGAGATCGTCAATCGAATGCTGCACCGCCAAGATGCCACACCCATTGGCACCGGTCTGATACAAGGGCTTCAAATGCTGGTTCAGTATGCCAAGGAACAGGCCGAATCGGAATGCCAAGCCTAGTCTGAAATGATGCCCTTGAAGTCCGCTTTGACGGTCCTGAGGAGTTCATTGACCAAGTTCGTGTCCAGGGCTGGGCAGTACGCGGTAGCAATCAAGGTCAAAGGGTGGATCTGCATCTGCTCGGCCAATACCTCGATGGTGCGGATACTGGGCACTTGATGTCCCTGCTCGATGCGACTGATGTGTCGGCGGCTCGTTGCCAGCAACATGTCTTCCTGAACCAAGCCGCGTGCCGCGCGCAATTGCTGCAGCGCCCGACCAAAGTCGGCTTGGGGTGGAACACGCTTTCGGGAAGACATCCACCCGATTTCCGTCCAATGAGACTAAAAAGACCACGACCAAATAGTCTCATAGGCTCGCTAACTCGAAAAAATATTCAGCCCTATTGGAAATCTGTTTCTGAAGTCGCGCTGTGCCCATACTCTTTCTGGATTTTGATGGGGTCCTGCACCCAGAGCACTGCCACGAGTCGAGGCACTTCTGTTGCCTATCGATCTTGGAAGATGCGTTACGACAGGTGCCCGAGTGCCAGATCGTGATCACCAGCACCTGGCGCCTGGAACAGGCCTATGAGGATCTATTGGAAAGGTTCTCTCCGGACATTGCCGCCATGATCGAAGGCGTTACCCCCAGATATTGCGATCTAACGAACGTCCCGAATACGCTGGTGGGGTACGAACGGGAGGCCGAGTGCCATGCCTGGCTTTGGGCCAACGATGTGCCACATCGCAGATGGGTGGCGGTGGATGATCGATCGTGGCTCTATCGGCCGTTCTGCAAGTCGTTGTTTTTGGTCGATGGGCGAACGGGACTCACGCAGGCCACCGGTTCACAACTGACAGCTCGTCTTCAAACCACACTTTGAAAAGACTGCCAGGAGGGCAGACCACCTGACCTCAGAAAACACTAATCTAGGGTTAACCCGAGCGTCCTAACCGGGTAATCTGCACCGAAAGTGAGATCACCCCAAGTCGCTGCTGACACACCCTGGTCCTGCGGCTCCTCTACCATCGGGTAACAAGGAGCCTTGCTACGTGTTCAAGTATTTCGAAAGCCGCCTGCCCCCCTATCCCCCCGCCGAACCCCATCTGCCGCCCAAGGACTTCATGGCCTTTGTGTGGGACTGCACCCGTGGCCTGCGCGGCTATGTGGTGGCCATGGCGGCGCTGTCTGCGGCCATTGCCGTGTTCGAGGCCCTGCTGTTCGCCGTGCTGGGCCATGTGGTGGACTGGTTGTCCACCGTGGCGCCGCACAGCCTGTGGACTGAGCGCCAGGGCTCCATCCTGGGCATCGTGGCACTGCTGCTGGGCACGCTGGTGCTGGTGGCCTGGCAGACCAGCCTCAAGCACCAGGTGCTGGCCATCAACTTCCCGCTGCGCCTGCGCTGGAACTTTCACCGCCTGATGCTGGGCCAGAGCATGGCGTTCTACGCCGACGAGTTCGCGGGCCGCATCACCACCAAGATCATGCAGACCGCGCTGGCCGTGCGCGACATGATCTTCACCACCACCGATGTGGTAATCGGGATGGGCATCTACCTCGTCACCATCCTCGTGCTGCTCGCGGGCTTCGATGCGCGGCTGATCGTGCCGTTTGCGCTCTGGATCGTGGCCTATGGGCTGGCCTGCTGGTACTTTGTGCCGCGCCTGGGCAAGGTGGGCAAGGCGCAGGCCGACGCGCGCTCGGTGATGACCGGGCGCATCACCGACGCTTATACCAACATTGCCACCGTCAAGCTGTTCTCGCACACGCGGCGCGAGTCCGAGTTTGCGCGGGCGGCCATGGATGCCTTCAAGCTCACGGGCTATGCGCAGATGCGGCTGGTGAGCCTCTTCGAGATCGTGAACCAGGCACTGGTGGTGGCGATGATCCTGGGCGCCTGCGGCACGGCGCTGTGGCTGTGGTCGCTGGGCGAGGTGGGCGCGGGCGCCGTGGCCGCCGTCATCGCCATGACGCTGCGCGTGTCGGGCCACGCCCACTGGGTGATGTGGGAGATGACCACGCTGTTCGAGAGCGTAGGCACCATCCAGGACGGCATCAACACGCTGACCAAACCCCGCACCGTGGTGGATGCGCCCGATGCGCAGCCGCTGCAAGTCACGCGGGGCGAAGTGCGCTTCGAGAACGTGAGCTTTGCCTACGAGAACCAGGGAGCTGCCTCCGGCAAAGGCCGCCCGGTCATCGATGCGCTGCAGCTCACCATCCGCCCAGACGAGAAGATCGGCCTGATCGGCCGCTCAGGCGCAGGCAAATCCACCCTGGTGAACCTGCTGCTGCGCTTTCACGACGTACACGCGGGCCGCGTGCTCATCGACGGGCAGGACATTGCCCATGTCACGCAGGACAGCCTGCGCCGCAACATCGGCATGGTCACGCAAGACACGTCGCTGCTGCACCGCTCCATGCGCGACAACATCCTCTATGGCCGCCCGGATGCCACGGAAGAGGACATGCACGCTGCAGCCCGCCGCGCCGAGGCCGCCGAGTTCATCGAAACGCTAAGCGACCTGCACGGCCGCACCGGCTACGACGCCCAGGTGGGCGAGCGCGGCGTGAAGCTCTCGGGCGGCCAGCGCCAGCGCGTGGCCATTGCGCGCGTGATGCTGAAAGACGCGCCCATCCTGCTACTGGACGAAGCC
>NZ_JBWKZU010000027.1:0-71871 GCF_059424825.1 Acidovorax sp. GW101-11A03
GCCTGACCCTGGGCGCAGGCACAGCCCTGGGCGCGCTGCTGGGCGGCACCACGGCCTGGGTGGTGCGATCGCTGCAGAAGAAAGACGAAGGGCGGCAGGACCTGCTGCAACACGCCGCCGAAGCGGCCTGCAGCCACTACCTCGCCATCGCCCACCAGCAGCGCATGCCGCCGGGCGATGCTGCCCCCAGGGCCGCGCGCTGGCACGCCGAGGTCACCGGCACGGTGGCCGCCCATGGCGCGGCGCTGGCTGCCGCGCTGCAGGACGGAGCAAACGCTGAGGCCCTGACGCCGCTGTTGCGCACGGTGCTGATGGGGATCCTGCAACGCAGTTGTGCGGCAGAGGGGGCTGGCGCCGCCCCCGCAAGCCCACCGGTGGTTTGACTAATGACCTTTTTGGCCGCTACCGCCTGTTGGTACTGCCTTGTTAGCTATCAAAACAGGAGTTATCCACTGCCTTTACGGGCAGGCCACCCGGGCCGCCTCGGTCTCCACGCGGGGGGCTGCAGCCGCCGCCGCAAACGCCATGGCCGGGGGCACGGTCACGGTGCGCAGCCGGTCGCCGTCGATGCGGTATTCGTATTCACGCGTCGAGCCCACCATCTCGGTGCGAAAACTGCTGCTGGCCATGGTGGCCGCATACACCTGGGGCCGCACCACCTGGTAGCGGTAGGTGGTGGTGGACACGCCGCTGGTGGTCTTGCAGACGGAGTCGAACTGGTCGTCCTTGAACTGCAGCGAGCAGCGGCCCGAGCTGTCTTCAGCCTTCTCGCCATCCGGCGTGTGCAGCACGATCTTGGTGGCGCGCCAGCAGCCGAGCAGGGCGGGGTCGGGGGCGGCGGCATGGATGGCAGGGGCCCCAAGGGCCAGGGTCCAGAGGACAGAACGCAGATAGCTCGGCATGCGGAAGGGGCGGGCCCGCCAAGGGCACGCGGTCAGGCTGGGAAGGCCGCCATGGTAGGCGAAGCCGGGGAGGCCCCCTACAGGCAGGCGCCTATTCCACCGTCCACCGCGTCACGCGCGGCGGCGCATCGCCCACATGGAAGGCCAGCTTGCGGTCGCGCAGCGCCACGTCCGAGGCCGTCACGCGGTCAAACCGCCGCAGGTGCTCGGTCCACGACTCATCTTCGATGCGCTCCACATACCGCGCGGGCTGGCTGATGTCGTGCAGCAGCTGCCAGCCCAGCGCGCCCTGGCGCAGACGGCTGCGGCGGCTTTCCTGCATCACGGCGCGGAATTCGGCGGCGCGGGCGGGGTCGATGAAGTATTCGATGGTGACCACCAGGTGCCCTGATCCGGGCGGTGTGTCGGCCACCGGGGCCTTGAAGGCGCGCGAGGGGCTCAGGTCCTCTTCCATGCTGCGGTCGGCCACCAGGCGCTGCACCACCCACATGGCCAGCACGCCGGTAGCGGCGGCAATGCCCAGGCTCACATGCACGTCGGTGACCGTGGCCACCTGGCCCCACACGGCGGCGCCCAGCGCGGTGGCGCCCATGATGGACATCTGGTAGATGGACATGCCGCGCGCGCGCACCCAGTTGGGCAGGGCAAGCTGGGCCGACACGCTGAGCGAGTTGGCCGTGGTGATCCACGCCATGCCCGCCACGAACATCGCGGGCACGGCCACGTACACATTGGGCGCCACGGCCATCACGCCCGTGGCGGCGGCCTGCAGCGCCGTGCCACGTATCACCAGCACATCGCGCGCCATGGCCTGGCGCAGGCGCGGCAAGAACATGGCCGCCGTGATGGCGCCCGCGCCCATGCTGGCCAGCAGCAGCGTGAAGGTGCCCGCGCCGCCGCCTTCGAGCCCCTTGGCGAGCAGCGGCAGCAGGGCCAGCAGCGCGGTGGCGTGCAGAAAGAAGATGGAGATGCGCCACAGCACGGCGCGCATGCGCGGCGACTGGCGCACAAACTGCAGGCCCACGCGCATGGCGCTGGTCAGCTTTTCGCGCCCCAGCGGGCTGGGCGTGTGCACCCGCTTCCAGCGCATGATGGTGAAGCCGGAAATGAGGGACAGCACGGCGTTGAGCACAAACACCCAGGCACTGCCCGCGCTGGCGATGATGGCGCCCGCCAGCAGCGGGCCGATGATGCGCGAGGCGTTCATGGCCACGCCGTTGAGCGCCAGTGCGGCGGGCAGCTGCGGGCGGCTGACCAGCTCGGGCACGATGGCCGCAAACACCGGCCAGCGCATGGCCAGGCCAATGCCGTTGGCAAAGGTCAGCGCCAGCAGCAGCGGCGCCGTCATGCCCCCGGCCAGGATGGCCACACACAGCACCAGCGCCACGGCCGCCACCCAGAACTGCGTGGCGATGAAGTAACGGCGCCGGTCCAGGATGTCGGCCAGCGCGCCGCTGGGCAGGCCCAGCAGGAACACCGGCAGCGTGGAAGCGGTCTGCACCAGCGCCACCAGCACGGGCGAGGTGGTGAGCGTGGTCATGAGCCAGGCGGCCGCCACGTCGTTCATCCACATGCAGGTGTTGGCCGCCACCCAGGTGAGCCAGAGCATGCGGAACACGGGCACCGACAAGGGCGCAAACGGTGAGAGCGAAGCCGCCTGGTTCAGCGCCGCGCTGTCCCCCAACTGGGCGGCGACGGACTCTTCGGTGCCATGCGCCAGATCCGCACGCGCGGCACGGTCTGCAGCCGCATCGCTTTGCGGCGGGGCGCCCGGGCTCAGGTCCGGGGCATCAGGGGAGGGCGGGGGCGCAACGCTGCGCGTGCTTTCGTGGGACGGCAATGGCGGCATGTCTGCGCATTGTGCGACGGTTGGCGTGGACGTGGTGGTTCCGCGCTAAATAGCCGACTGCAAGCATGCCCCGCGCGTCTCGTCACGCCGCATCGGTCGGCGCAGCCGAGGCCTGGTGGCCCGCCTGTTTGGTTTGCCGCAGCAGCAGCCAGGCCATGAGCCCGAGTGCCGCCACGCCCGCCAGCAGCACGCCCCACAGCACGGCGCTGCGCGTGGAGATGCCGCCGCTGGCCGCCGCAGCGGGCACCAGCGCGCCGTCTGCGGGCTTGCCGCCGGTGATGTCGGCCCGGGCCACATCGGCAAGCGCCACGGGCAGCTGGTTCTCTTGCGCGGGCTGGTAGCCCGGCACCAGGCTGGCCAGGGGCAGGAAGGCGCTGGCCGCCGCCGTGGCCCCGGGCAGCCCGGCCGCCAGCGTGAAGGGTCCCTGTCCGCTGGCCAGGAACACCAGCTGCGCGGGCTCGAACTGCAGCGCCAAAGCGGGTGCAGCGGCAAAACCGGGGGTCTTGGGGTCGGCTTCGATCTTGATCTCGCGCACCGAGGCGCCGCCCAGCTCCACGGGTCCGCTGGCCTGTTCCTTGCCGCCGGTTGCCATCTTGTAGACCACGGCACTGGCCAGTGGCGACCAGGGCTGCTCGCGGTGATTACGGCCCAGCACGCGCACAGGAATCAGCACATTGCTGCCGGGCGGCGTGATGGCGAGCGCGGCGACCGGCGTGGCAAACGGCAGCGCAAACACCAGCTCGCGCGGGTTGGCCAGGGCGGGCGTGGCCATGCTGGCGCTGACGCGCTCGCGCGGGCCCGTTTTGGACGAGGTGGCCAGCGTGGCGCCACGCAGGGTGACTGCTGCGTCGCCCCAGGTCACGCGCAGGTAGTGGCCCTTCAGGTCGGCGCGCTGCAGGTCGATCTGCTCGTTGCCCAGGCGGCCTGGCGCAGTGGACACCGTGGGCGCCGCCGCAGCGTCGGCGCGGTAGAGCACGGTCTCGGCCAGCGGCTGCCAATGTTTGAGGTCCTTGCTGGCCTGCACCCGGAACGTCACGGGTTGGCCCGCTGGCAGATCCACGTCCAGGGCCATGCGGGCCACGGGCAGCTGCACATTGCGCGCGTCGAGCAGCGCGCCGCGCACGGCTTGTGTGGCAGTGGCAGTAGCACCTGCTGTGCCGGCCGTGTCGATCTGCACCACACGCTGGCCCTGGCGCTCCTCGATGCGCAGCGACAGGCCTTCCAGCCCGGCCGTGCCTGTGCTCGCGGCGCCCAGGATGGGATAGGCGGGCAGGGTCACCGACTCCTCGGGCGCGCTGGCCGCCGCCACACCGGCCAGTGCCATGGGCACGGGCTGGCCCGCGCCGTTGAAGAGGCGCACATCGGCATAGCCCGGGCTTTGCAGGCGCACCAGCACCTCGGCGGGCAGCATCACGCGCTGCAGCGGCGCATCGGCCGCGAGCGTGACAGGAACGCGGATGGCGTAGGCCGCAGGGCTGTTGGCATCGGCCGCCGCCTGGGCCACGCTGGCGCACAGGGACAAGGCGGCGGCCAGCACCAGGGGCAGTTTCAGGGCGACAGGCTTCTTCATGGCAGTGTTTCTGGTTGCGATGGCGCCAGCGGTGGCGCGGCAGGCTCCGCAGGGGTGGCTGCCTTGGGTGGCGACTTGGGAGTTAACTTGGGCGGTAAAGGCGCAAAGTAGCCCACCACCAGCATCAGCACACCCACGGCGATGAAGGCAATGATGCGTTCGGCGCCCCCCGCGTTGGACAGATCGATCAGCAGCAGCTTGACCACCACCACACCCAGCAGGCCCGCGCCCACCAGCCACAGCGGCCGCTGCACGCGGCGGTGTGCCAGCACCATCAGGCTGAGCGCCAGCAGCGTCCACAGGATGGCGTAGCCGGTCTGCACCACGAAGCTGTTGAACAGCGCCGAGGCGTCCCAGCGTACGCCAAAGAAGTGGTGGGCCACGCGCAGCCACACGGTGTTGATCACGATGAACGCGAGCAGCGCCAAGGCCACCAGCGCATGGCGCCCGGTGACCCCGCCCGAACGGGCCGGGGGCGGCAGCGCTGCGAGCAGCACGCGCCGCCAGAACACCAGGCCGCCCAGCGCAAGCGCCAGGGTCAGGTCGGTGGGGTTGAGCAGCGGGATGTAAGGCAGCGGCGCCGTGTGGCCGGACGAATGCACGGCGGCCAGCAGCGCGCCCCCGAACACCAGCACCGCCAGGGGCAGGGCCGCCAACCAGTAGTAGGCCTCGGCATGGGGGTTCAACGGCCAGGGCAGCGCCGCGCGTGCCGCAGGCTGGTTGCCACGGCCCGCCCACAGCGCGAGCAGCATCAGCACCGCAATCGCGCTGACCAGCAGGACCACACCGGCCCACGAGGTGCGCCACAGCTCGGCCTTGCCGATGCCGGACCACAGGCAGTCGGCCAGCAGCAAGGTCACCAGCCAGGCCGTGGCGGCGTGGAACCAGCCGAAGCGCGACGCGCTGTGGGCGGACGTGCCTTCAGTGCCCGTTGCCTGCAAGCCGTCGGTCTGCCACAGCATCCACCCATGCAGCGCCAGCACGATGGGCCACACGGCCCAGGCGGGGGTGCTCAACACACGGTGGCCGTCCACCACCTGCGCCACGAACCCCAGCGCCAGCACGCCGATGGTGGCGCGCGCGGGCCAGGTGGCCACGGCCCAGCGCGTGCGCAGGCCCAGCACCATCGACAGCGCGGCGCTCAGCACCACGGCCAGCATGCCCAGCAGTTCGGCAACGCGGCCCGAGAACACCGGGACGGGCCACTGATTCGCCTCGGTGGCGGGCACGCTGCGCGTGATCTCCAGCCACCAGGCCAGGCACCAGAAGACAAAGCCGTAGAGGTAGGCCGGGTTGGGCAGCAGCACCTCCACCCTGGCATAGCCCTGGGCCCAGGCCGAACCGCTGTGGGGCAGCGGCTGGCGCAGCCACCAGGCCAGCAGCAGCGCGGGCAACGCAATCAGCATCGCGCCCAGGAAGGCCGGGTTGGCCAGCGGCAGGGGCGAGACCTGCAGGCCCCCGCTGTCCACGCCACCCATGAACGCCAGCATGGCCACGACCTGCAGCACCAGGCCAAAGGCACGCGGCATCCAGCGCGCCTGGCGCATGCCGACCCAGAAGGCGCCCGCGCCTTCGAGCGCCCACACCGCCGAGGTCCACTGCGCATCCAGCGCCAGCGGCACGGCCAGCGTGGCAAAACCCACGCCGATGGCGATGAAACACTCGGTGAGCAGGCGCCAGCTGGCTTGCGCGCGGCGCGCCAGCATGGTCGCGGTCAGCAGGTAGACCGCAGCAAAGGCCAGTGCCGAGAAGGCCGCGCCCAGCTCAAACGGCTGCACCAGCCCGGCCTGCAGGCCAAAGCCCACGAGTGGCGTGCCGAAGACCAGCATGCTGTCCACCGTCTTGCCCAGCTTGGTCGGCGTGTTGCGCGCATAGAGGATGGCGGTGGCGAGGTAGATCAGCACAAAGCCCGCGAGGAAGGGCTGCGTGCTGGCGTAGTAGTCGGGCACATATTTGAGCGCCCCCCAGGCCGTGGCCACGCCAAAGGTGGCGACAAAACCCACCACGTTGAGCACGCGCCAGGAGCGCTTGTGGGCGATGAAGAGAATCGCCAGGTTGAGCAGGGTGTAGTAGCTGAACAGGCCCACGTGGCTGCCCTGGCCTGTGGACAGCAGGATGGGTGCCGCAAAGCCCCCGGCGAACGCCGCCACCGCCAGCGCCCGCGAATCCTGCAGCAGCGCCAGCGCACAACTGGCGGCGCAGACCGCGATCATCAGCCCGAAGGCCCAGAGCGGCGGCAGCAGCCCATAGAGCCGGAAGGCCGCAAACACGGTGAGGTACATCACCGCCACGCCGCCGCCCTGCAGGGCCAGCGCAAAGCCGGGCTTGTCGGTGCGCTTGCGGAAACCCACCCCCAGCAGCGCAATGCCCACCGCTGCAACCGCCGCCAGGCGGAATTCAACCGGCAGCAGCCCGGCGGAGGCGGCGTAGCGTGCGAGGAAAGACAGGCCGATGAACAGGATCACCAGGCCCACGCGCACGATGGTGTTGCCGCCCAGGAGCCAGTTCTTGGCTACGAGCACGGCCAGCTCGATGGGGTTGGGTGAGGCGGGCTGGGCAATCTTGCGGGGCTCGAAGGGCGCGGCGGGCGCATCCGTGCGGGCGGCTACCGGGGCCGCCGCCGGAGTCAACGCAGGGATACGCGGCAGGCCTTGCGGCGTGAGCTCGCCGGTCCAAAAAGCGTCGTCCGCATCCCGAGGGGTGTCGCTGGTGGTGGGCGGTGGAGGGGGTGCCTGTAGCACGGATCCTTGCGCCACGGGCGCTGCCGCCACAGGCCGGTCTTCGGCAACCGGCGCTGCCTGGGGGGCCCGCGTGGGCTGGACGGTGGCCTTGGCGGCATGCGCCTGCAGCTCGGTGCGGATGGCCGAGCGGATCGCCCAGCGCAGCGACAGCCCGGCGAAGAAGCCCAGAATGCCGCCCACAAACGGTCCGAAGTCGCCGTAGCCGCCGAACCACGAGCCCAGCACAGCGCCCCAGAAAATGCCCCAGATGATCATGCCGCCCTCGCCCTCTTTTCTAGGCTCCGGTCGGCAGGCCCTGGGGCTTTGCGCGAAGGAAGCCGTCGTATTGGTAGACCCACCGGCAACCGCTCGCGCAGCCGCCTTGCGAACCAACACCCCGGTCAGGGACACGAGGTGCAGGGCCTTGCAGGCGGGTGACGGAGTGGGTGCGTGCGGCAGCTTGGCAGCCCCGCTGTGGTTCCGCAGGCTTATACAGCACACCCTGCGCAGGAACCATGCCCTAACGCCTTGTTACCTTGCTGCAGGGCGCCCTGCCACATCGCGCCCCTTGCCCCGGGAGGGGCTTGTGCTGCCCGGATTTGAGGCCAAAACAAGCCTCTGCGCCCGTCCATCAAGCCATAATAGCTATTAAATTAGTAGCAATTATCCTTTAACCCGCGCCAGGTGCGTGAGTGGCAGCGCCCCACTGGCCTTCACCTCGCCCAGCGAGAAGCTGGTGTGCATGTCTTTCACATTGGGCAAGTTCAGCAGCACGTCGCGCGCGAACTGCGAAAAGCTGTCCAGGTCGCGCGCCACCACCTGCAGTTCGAAGGTGCCGGTGCCGCTGATGTAGTGGCAGGACACGACCTCGGGGATCTGGCGAATGGCTTCCTCCATCTTGCGTGTGAGGTTGCCGGTGCTGCGGTCGGCATCGAGCCGCACAAAGGCCAGCACCCCCAGGCCGATCTTGTGCCGGTCGATCTCGGCGCGGTAGCCCTTGATGAAGCCCTGCTCTTCCAGCGCCCGCACGCGGCGCCAGCAGGGCGCGGCCGACAGGCCCACGCGCTGGGCCAGCTCGGCATTCGTCAGGCGCGCGTCAGCCTGCAGCTCGTTGAGGATGGCGATATCGAATTTGTCGAGAGTGTTCACAAAATGGCGGAAAAGAGAAAGATCCTTTCTCAGAATAGCCTAAACACGGCACACAAAGCAAAGACATATCAGCGGCACAGACATACACTTACCTCCACATTGGAGCCGCTGCCCTAAACGGGCGGATGGCTCCTGCCCCACCGGCCCACAAGGCCCGGCCCCACAAAGAAGCCATTGGAGACATAGCCATGAATGCCCCGTTGCCCGAATCCGTCCGCAAGGCGCTGGAAACCGTCACGCTCGACGACAAATACTCCCTGGACCACGGCCGGGCCTTCATGAGCGGGGTACAGGCCCTGGTGCGCCTGCCCATGCTGCAGCGCCAGCGCGATGCCGTGGCCGGGCTGAACACGGCGGGTTTCATCAGCGGCTACCGGGGCTCCCCGCTGGGCACGTATGACCAGGCGCTGTGGGCGGCCAAAAAGCACCTGGCGGCCAACAACATCGTCTTCCAACCCGGTGTGAACGAAGAGCTGGGCGCCACCGCCGTGTGGGGCACGCAGCAGCTGGACCTGTACCCGCAAAGCAAGAAGTTCGACGGCGTCTTCGGCATCTGGTACGGCAAGGGCCCGGGCGTGGACCGCTGCTCGGACGTGTTCAAGCACGCCAACATGGCGGGCACCGCCAAGCACGGCGGCGTGATCGCCATTGCGGGCGACGACCACATCAGCAAGAGCAGCACGGCCGCGCACCAGAGCGACCACATCTTCAAGGCCTGCGGCACGCCGGTGTTCTTCCCGAGCAGCGTGCAGGAGATTCTGGACATGGGCCTGCACGCGTTTGCCATGAGCCGCTTCTCGGGCGTGTGGTCGGGCATGAAGACCATTCAGGAGGTGGTGGAGTCGTCGAGCAGCATCAACATCGACCCCGACCGCGTGAAGATCATCCTGCCCGAGGACTTCGTGATGCCGCCCGGCGGCCTGCACATCCGCTGGCCCGACGCGCCGCTGGAGCAGGAAGCGCGCCTGATGGACTACAAGTGGTACGCGGCCCTGGCGTACATCCGCGCCAACAAGCTCAACTACAACGTGGTGCAAGGCCCGCAGGACCGCTTCGGCATCATCGCCAGCGGCAAGGCCTACAACGACATGCGCCAGGCGCTGGTGGACCTGGGCCTCGACGACGACACCTGCCGCCAGCTGGGCATCCGCGTGCACAAGGTCAACGTGGTGTGGCCGCTCGAAGCCACCATCACGCGCGACTTTGCGCAGGGCCTGCAAGAGATTCTGGTGGTGGAAGAAAAACGCCAGGTCATCGAATACCAGCTCAAGGAAGAGCTGTACAACTGGCGCCCCGATGTGCGCCCCAATGTGCTGGGCAAGTTCGACGAGCCCGAGGGCGATGCGACGGGCGGCGAGTGGAGCATGCCCAACCCCAGCCAGAACTGGCTGCTGCGCGCCAAGGCCGACCTGACGCCGGCCATCATCGCCAAGGCCATCGCCAAGCGCCTGAAGAAGCTGGGCGTGCCGGACGACGTGGTGGCCCGCATGGACGCACGCCTGGCCGTCATCGAGGCCGCCGAGCGCGGCATGGCCGAGCTGAAGGTGGAAACCGGCGACCGCACGCCCTGGTTCTGCAGCGGCTGCCCGCACAACACCAGCACCCGCGTGCCCGAAGGCTCGCGCGCCGTGGCCGGCATTGGCTGCCACTACATGGTGAACTGGATGCCGGACCGCAAGACCAGCACCTTCACGCAGATGGGCGGCGAGGGCGTGACCTGGGTGGGCCAGCAGCCCTTCACCACCGACGCGCACATCTTTGCCAACCTGGGCGATGGCACCTACTTCCACAGCGGCCTGCTGGCCATCCGCCAGAGCATCGCGGCGGGCGTGAACATCACCTACAAGGTGCTCTACAACGATGCGGTGGCGATGACCGGCGGCCAGACCGTGGGTGAGCGGCCCGAGGGCCACTCGGTGCTGCAAATCATGAACAGCCTGAAGTCCGAAGGCGTGGCCAAGCTGATCATCGTGACCGATGAGCCGCACAAGTACGACGGCGTGGCGCTGGCCGAGGGCGTGACGGTGCACCACCGCGACGAACTCGACACGCTGCAGCGCCAGTTCCGTGAGATCAAGGGCTGCACGGTCATCATCTACGACCAGACCTGCGCGACAGAAAAGCGCCGCCGCCGCAAGCGCGGCACCCTGGCCACGCCCGACAAGACCGTGGTCATCAACGAGCTGGTGTGCGAGGGCTGCGGCGACTGCTCGACCAAGTCCAACTGCCTCTCCGTGGAGCCGGTGGAGACGGAGTTCGGCCGCAAGCGCCGCATCAACCAGAGCACCTGCAACAAGGATTATTCCTGCGTCAACGGCTTCTGCCCGAGCTTTGTGACGGTGGAAGGCGGCAAGCTCAAGAAGCCCAAGAAGGAGAAGAAGGGCGACCTCTCGTCGCTGCCCAACATCCCCGAGCCCGTGCTGCCCGTGGCCGAAAGCGCCTGGGGCATCGTGGTCGGCGGCGTGGGCGGAACGGGCGTGATCACCATCGGCTCGCTGCTGGGCATGGCCGCGCACCTGGACGGCAAGGGCGTCATCACGCAGGACGCCGGGGGCCTGGCCCAGAAGGGCGGCGCCACCTGGAGCCACATCCAGATCGCCAACCGGCCCGACGCCATCTACACCACCAAGGTCGATACCGCCAAGGCCGACCTGGTGATCGGCTGCGACGCCATCGTGGCCGCACACAAGTACACGCTGGCCGTGATGCAGCCCGGCCGCACCTTTGTGGCGCTCAACACCCACAGCACGCCCACGGCCGCGTTTGTGAACAACCCGGACTGGCAGTTCCCTGGCGGCAACTGCGATGCAGCCATTGCCACCGCCGTGGGCGCGGGTGGCGTCGGCAGCTTCGATGCCGAACAGGTCGCCACGCAGCTCCTGGGCGACAGCATCTATACCAACCCGCTGATGCTGGGCTACGCCTGGCAAAAGGGCCGCGTGCCGCTCACCCACGCATCGCTGATGCGCGCCATGGAATTGAACGGCGTGCAGGTCGAGAACAACAAGGCGGCGTTTGAATGGGGCCGTCGCTGCGCGCACGACCTGGCGGCCGTGCAGGCCTTGTTCCAGGCGGCGCAGGTGATCCAGTTCGTGAAGAAACCTTCGCTGACCGAAATGGTCGCCAAGCGCGTGGAGTTCCTCACCGGTTACCAGAACACGGCTTATGCCGCCGAGTACCAGGCCTTTGTCGAGAAGGTGAAGGCGGCAGAAGCCAAGCTGGGGACCAGCACCAAGCTCTCCGAGGCCGTGGCCCGCTACCTGTTCAAGCTCATGGCCTACAAGGACGAGTACGAGGTGGCGCGCCTGCACACCGACAAGGCCTTCACCGACAAGATCGCCAACATGTTCGAAGGCGACTACAAGCTGGTGCACCACCTCGCGCCGCCCATGACGGCCAAGAAGAACGACAAGGGTGAGCTGGTCAAGCAGCCATTCGGCCCATGGATGCGCAGCGCGTTCGGCCTGCTGGCCAAGATGAAGGGCTTGCGCGGCACGGCACTGGACATCTTCGGTAAGACCGAGGAGCGCCGCATGGAGCGCGCGCTGATCGTCGAGTACCGCGCCTGCATCGACGAGCTGCTGGCCCGCCTGAACGCCGACAACCTGGCCCTGGCCGTGGAGATCGCGCGCATCCCCGAAGAGATCCGTGGCTACGGCCATGTGAAGGAGCGCCACCTGAAAGCGGCGCGTCCCAAATGGGACGGCCTGATGGCCCAGTGGCGCAGCGGCAAGGCGGCGCCCGGCCAGCGCCAGGCGGCTTGAAGTTCTGCAAACCAGCAGCACCTTGAAGGAGAAAGCCCGCGCTTGCGCGGGCTTTTTACTATCAAAAACATAGCTACCTGCGCTCATCAAATGTGCGCAGAAGCCGATTTTTGATGGATTTTTCGCCCCCTGTCTGCCGCACCTGTGTGCCTGGGCAAACACCCGCCGCAGGCCTGGGTCTTACCCCTTGGGGCGCGGGCAGGGCGCCGCATACAATGTCCTGTTCCGCCCTGGCGGGCGCTTTGGCGCTGGCCGTTGGCGGTTTTTGTGTATTTTGACCATCCGTTGTGGAGTCCAGTCCGTGTTTATTTCTTCCGCTTTTGCCCAAACCGCACCTGCCGCAGCCGCTGGTGGCGGTGACATGATGTCCACGCTCACGGGCATGCTGCCCCTGGTGCTCATGTTCGTGGTGCTGTACTTCGTCATGATCCGCCCCCAGATGAAGCGCCAGAAGGAACACCGCGCCATGATCGACGCCATCGCCAAGGGCGATGAAGTGGCCACCGCCGGGGGCATTCTGGGCAAGGTGACGCGCCTGTCCGAGGGCTTCCTGCACATCGAGATCGCCAGCAACGTGGAAGTGCAGATCCAGCGCAGCGCCGTGGTGCAGGTCCTGCCCAAGGGCTCCGTCAAGTAATCAATGAACAGCCCCTGCGGGCGCTGCACACCGCCTCCCGTCGCTCGCGCTGCGTGCAGACCGGGTGACGGCGGGGCCAGCGCAGCGGGGCGGCCCTTGCACGGCATTGGCTGGCAGGGCGTGGAAAAGGCGTAAACATGAACCGTTATCCGGTCTGGAAGTACGCGATCCTGGTGATCGTGCTGCTGGTGGGGGCCTTGTACACCCTGCCCAATTTCTTTGGCGAAGCCCCTGCCGTACAGGTGTCATCGGCCAAAGCCACCGTCAAGGTGGACACCGCCGTGCAGCAGCGGGTGGAAGAGGCCCTCAAGGCCGCTGGCGTCACGCCCGATTTCGTGGCGCTGGAAGGCAACTCGGTGCGTGCGCGCTTTGACACGCCCGACACCCAGCTCAAGGCCAAGGACGCCATCCAGAAGGCCCTGGTGCCCGATGCCAACGACCCGTCCTACATCGTGGCGCTGAACCTGGTGTCGCGCTCGCCGGTGTGGCTCAAGGCCCTGCACGCCAACCCCATGTACCTGGGCCTGGACCTGCGCGGCGGTGTGCACTTCATGTTGCAGGTGGACATGCAGGCCGCGCTGACCAAGAAGGCCGAGTCGTATGCCGGTGACATCCGCACCGCGCTGCGCGACAAGAGCATCCGCCACGGTGGCATCAGCCGCGAAGGCCAGAACATCGACATCAAGGTGCGCGACGAAGCCACGCTCACAGCCACCCGCAACCTGATTGCCGACCAGTTCACCGACCTGCAGGTCACCAGCACGCCCGAAGGCACCGAGTTCAAGCTGCGCGCCTCCATCAAGCCCGAGGCCACACGCCGAGTGCAGGAGCAGGCCCTCAAGCAGAACATCGTCACGCTGCACAACCGGATCAACGAACTGGGCGTGGCCGAGCCGGTGATCCAGCAGCAGGGCCTGGACCGCATCGTGGTGCAGCTGCCCGGCGTGCAGGACACTGCCAAGGCCAAGGACATTCTGGGCCGCACCGCCACGCTGGAAGTGCGCCTGGTGGACGAGGGCACCGAAGCCCGTGCTGCAGAAACCGGCCGCGGCCCGGTGCCGTTTGGCTCCGAGCGCTATCTGGAACGCAGCGGCCAGCCCGTGATCGTGAAGAAGCAGGTCATCCTGACCGGCGAGAACCTGACCGACGCCCAGCCCGGCTTTGACGGCCAGACGCAGGAACCCACGGTGAACCTCACGCTGGACGCCAAGGGCTCGCGCATCTTCAAGGACATCACGCGCGAGAACATCGGCAAGCGCATGGCCATCGTGCTGTTCGAAAAGGGCAAGGGCGAAGTGGTCACGGCCCCCGTGATCCGCAGCGAAATCGGCGGTGGCCGCGTGCAGATCTCCGGCCGCATGACCACGGCCGAGGCCAATGACACAGCCCTGCTGCTGCGCGCCGGTTCGCTGGCCGCGCCCATGGAAATCATCGAGGAATACACCATCGGCCCCAGCCTGGGCGCCGACAACATCGAGCGCGGCATCCACAGTGTGGTCTGGGGCATGGTGGCGATTGCCGTCTTCATGTGCATCTACTACGCACTGTTCGGCGTGTTCTCTACCGTGGCACTGGCCGTAAACGTGCTGCTGCTGCTGGCCATCCTGTCCATGCTGCAGGCCACGCTGACCTTGCCCGGCATTGCCGCCATGGCGCTGGCACTGGGGGTGGCCATCGACTCCAACGTGCTGATCAACGAACGCATCCGCGAGGAGCTGCGCGACGGGGTCTCGCCGCAGGCGGCCATCCACGCGGGTTATGAACGCGCCTGGGCCACCATCCTGGACTCGAACGTGACCACGCTGATCGCGGGCCTGGCGCTGCTGGCTTTCGGCTCCGGCCCGGTGCGCGGCTTTGCCGTGGTGCACTGCATCGGCATCCTGACCAGCATGTTCTCGGCCGTGTTCTTCTCGCGCGGCCTGGTGAACCTGTGGTACGGCCGCCAGAAGAAGCTCAAGAGCGTGTCGATCGGCCAGGTGTGGAAGCCCGACGCCGGTACCTCCGTGACCAAGACGAACTAAAGGAGGAAGACCATGGAATTCTTCCGCATCCGAAAAGACATCCCCTTCATGAAGCACGCGTTGGTCTTCAACGCGATTTCCTTCATTACCTTCGCGCTGGCCGTGTTCTTCCTGGTCACGCGCGGACTGCACCTGTCGGTGGAGTTCACGGGCGGCACCGTGATGGAAGTGGCCTACAGCCAGCCCGCCGAGCTGGCCAAGGTCCGCGAGACCGTCTCCGGCCTGGGCTACACCGACGTGCAGGTGCAGAACTTCGGCACGGCGCGCGACGTGATGATCCGCCTGCCCGTGCAGAAGGGCGTGACCTCTGCGCAGCAAAGCGAGCAGGTTCTGGGTGCCCTGAAGGCGGCAGACCCCGAAGTCACGCTGCGCCGCACCGAATTTGTGGGACCGCAGGTGGGCGAGGAACTGGTGCATGGCGGCCTCATGGCGCTGGCCATGGTGGTCGTGGGCATCGTGATCTACCTGGCCTTCCGCTTCGAGTGGAAGTTCGGCGTCGCGGCCATCATTGCCAACCTGCACGACGTGGTGATCATCCTGGGCTTCTTCGCGTTCTTCCAGTGGGAGTTTTCGCTGGCCGTGCTGGCGGGCGTGCTGGCGGTGCTGGGCTACTCGGTCAACGAGTCGGTGGTGATCTTCGACCGGATCCGCGAGGCTTTCCGCAGGTACCGCAAAATGACCACCCACGAGGTGATCGACCACGCCATCACCAGCACGATGAGCCGCACGATCATCACCCACGCCTCGACAGAAGCAATGGTGCTGTCGATGCTCTTTTTTGGGGGGCCCAGCCTGCACTACTTCGCGATGGCGCTGACCATCGGGATTCTGTTCGGCATCTATTCCTCGGTGTTTGTGGCGGCCGCCATCGCCATGTGGCTCGGGGTCAAGCGCGAGGATCTTGTCAAGCCTGCCAAAAAGGAAGGGGATCCCAACGATCCCCACGCCGGAGCGACCGTTTGACCCGCTAATATCTGCTTATGCAGCCCACGCCCTCTTCCGTTCCACAGCGTCGCCTGGCCCGCCAGGCGCGCCAGAAGTTCGTAGAGGGCCTGTGCTCCGGACTCCCGGAGTTGGGCAAGACAGTCCAGGAGTTCCTGGCCACCTTGATGGCCCAGACGGGCACGGCGCGCGAAATGCAATCGCGCCGGGATGCGTGGATGCAGTACCAGCAGCTGCATGCCACCTGGACCCAGCGCACGGCCAAGGCCTGGCAGGAAGCCCTGGCACCCCATGCCATCAGCGCCCGGGGGCCCCTTGCCGGAGGGGTTGTCGGCAACCAGTTCGAGCTGCTCAGCGACGACGTGGTGGAAAACAAGATCCTGGCCTCGCGCATGGCCCTGACGATCACCGAGCAGGTCGGCCCCCAGTTCGACACCCTGCGCCAGCGCACCCAGTCCCTGGAGGGCCAGGAACTCGACAGCAACGACATCCTTCGGCCCGATACCGTGTGCCTGCTGCTGGTGGAGCAGTGGGTGGAATCCGGCCTCTCCCGCACCGACCTGCAGACCGTGGTGGACCCTCTGCAGCGCGACCTGGCCAATCTGCTCCAGAAGCATTACCAGGCCGTCAATGTGTTCTATGTGGAGCAGGGCATCACCCCGCAGACGGACCTGAAGTCCCGGGTGCGGCGCACCAGCGGAGGGACAGCCACAGGCGGCAGCGATTCAGGCGCCGGTGGCCTCGCATCGCAGGCCCTTGCGCAGACCCGTGAAGCCATGGCTGCAGCGCGCGGCAACCCGCCCTTTCCGGCGCAGATGCCGCGCATGCCCCAATATCCGCCCGGCTACCCCCGGCATGGGCATGGCATGCATACCGCCTTCGCGACGGGCATGACCCCGCTCGCACGTGCCCGCCAGCGGGCGCAAGGGGTCATGGGCCAACTGCGCCGCCTGCTCACCCAGCCCGCTACCGGGTTCGATATGGTCAACGCCCCGCCGGCGTCAGCGGCGCTGGCCCATGCACTCACCGCCCACCGCGTGCATGCCGATACCTTCTACACCAATGTCGCCACGCTGATAGAAGACTACAGCCCGGCCGCTGTGGTGCAGCTGGCGGGCACGGTGCGGGAGCGGTCCACGGAACTCAAGAAAAAGGCCACTACCACGGGCGAGAAGGCCATCATCGAGGTGGTGGCGCTGATGTTCCAGAGCATCCTCGCCGAAGACCGTATTCCCCCGGCGGTGCGCGTGTGGTTTGCGCGCCTACAGGTGCCTGTGCTGCGCGTGGCGCTCGCAGAACCCGAGTTTTTCAGCAACCTCGACCATCCCGCCCGCAAGCTGATCGACCGCATGGGCGCCTGTGTGCTGGGCTTTGACTCCACCAGCATCAACGGCAGCGCCCTGGAAACGGAGATCCGCCGCGTGGTGCAGGTGATCGAGCAGTACCCTGAAACCGGCCGACGGGTGTTCCAGCTCGTGTACGACGAGTTCGAGAAATTTCTGTCCAAGTTCCTCACCGAAAAGCAGGCCACCTCCCGCCTTGTCAGCGTGGCCCAGCAGGTGGAGCAGCGGGAAACCCTGGCCATCCAGTACACCATCGAGCTGCGCACCATGCTGCGCGACATGCCGGTGCGCGACGAAATCCGCGAGTTCCTGTTCAAGACCTGGGCCGAGGTGCTGGCCCTGTCGGCCGTGCGCGATGGCCCACAGCATGCCGACACGGTGGCGTTCAAACGCACGGCAGCCGACCTGGTCTGGGCGGCCAGCGCCAAACCCAACCGCAGCGACCGGGCCCAGGTGATCCAGAACCTGCCGGGCTTGCTGCAGCGCCTGCGCCAGGGCCTGGCGCTGCTCGGCGTCAATGGGCCCGAGCAGGACGCGCAGGTCAAGACTTTGACCGACACCCTGGCAGATGCCTTCCTGTCCAAAACCGCCTCGATCCCGCAGGCACACATCGAGGCCATGGCCAAACGTCTGGCCAACCTTGAGGACTTCATGAGCGACGCAGCATTGGGCGACATGCCGCTCAATGCCGACAACATAGAGATGATGCTGGGCATTGATGCCTCGTCCATCCATGTGGTGGCCGACAATGGCGCGCCGGTGGACGACGCCATGGTGGTGTGGGCGCAGGAGCTGCAGCCCGGCAACTGGTACACGCTGGACCACAACGGCGCGTCGACCCAGGTGCAGTACGCCTGGCAGAGCCAGCGCAAGCAGCTGCACCTGTTCGCAGCAGTCGATGGCAGCAGCTACCTGATCCAGCTGCGCCGCCTGGCCGCTTACCTCCAGGCGGGCCTGCTCGTGGCCCAGGACGAAGAGGGCCTGACCCTGCGCGCCACGCGCGACGCCCTGGCCAAGCTGGACGCCAACCCCGAACGCTTGCTCGACTGACATCAGAGCAGTTTCTGGCCACCCGGGCAAAGGGCCCGGGGCGTCGTCGCTCTGGCCTGAAGATTTCGGCTTCAGCCGCGCCCCAGACGCTGGAACAGCCCCCCGGGCAGGCGCGCCACGCGGCCATCCAGTTCCAGCTCCAGCAGCATCACCTGCAAGGAGGCCGTGTCCACGCCGGTGCGTGCCACCAGGGCGTCCAGGCCCAAAGGATCAAACCCCAGCGCGGTGAGCACGGGGTTGTTTTCCGACCCGGCTTCTGCGCGCTCCTCCAGCGCTGCCCCCTCTTCGGCGGGCGACTCCGGCAAGCCCGGTACCGTGGTGGCCGGGAGCCGCAACTCCTCCAGCACATCTTGCGCCGACTCGACCAGTTTGGCCCCCTGGCGGATCAGTGCATGGCAGCCCCGCGACTGGGGAGCATGGATGGACCCCGGGATCGCAAAAACCTCCCGACCCTGCTCGACCGCCATCCGGGCCGTGATCAGGGAACCCGAAGCGAGCGCGGCCTCAACAACCAATGTCCCCTGGGACAGGCCCGAGATGATGCGGTTTCGCTTGGGGAAGTTGGCCGCGAGCGGGGGCGTTCCCAGTGGGTACTCGCTGACCAGCAGCCCCCGGGCTGCAATGCGGCGCGCCAGATCCAGGTTCTTGCGGGGGTACACCCGGTCCAGGCCAGTCCCCACCACGGCAATGGTGGCCGCCGCCGAAGCGTCTGCTACAGAGGCATCCAGTGCACCTTCATGCGCCGCTGCATCCACGCCCAGTGCCAGCCCCGACACGATGGTCAGCCCAGCGCCGTGCAATGCCCGCGAGAACAAGCGGGCGTTCTCTGCGCCCTGGGCGGTCGGGTTGCGGCTGCCGACCACCGCCAGACACCGGTCGCTGGGAAAAGGCTGGTGCGCGAGCAGCTGTGCTGGGCCGGTGAGGTACAGCAGCAACGGAGGATCTTCCGTGTCCAGCAAGGACTGCGGGTAGCGGACGTCGCCCAGCGTGACGATGGTGCGTGCCGGGCCCTCGGGCCCCGCTCCGGACAGCCACTGGGCAGTGGTGTCCCACAAGGCCTGCCAGGCGGCAGGAATCTCACACAAAGCCCGCGCCTGGGCATTGGTCACACATTGCTGCAACGCCGCCTCGGGCTGCTGAAAAATCGCCTGCGGAAGCCCGAAGCGGGACAGCAGCCGCCGCGCAGCGCCGTTGCCCACGCCAGGGGACAGCGTCAAACGCAGCCAAGCCCCCAGCTCTTCATGGTCCATGGGTTTCAGGCCGCCCACGCACAGTCTGGTGCCGCCTCCTGCCGAGAGCAGCGGCCCCTCCGTACGCAGGCGTGCGCGACTTACTTGGGGTTGACGAGGCGATCGCCTACGCGCACGCCGTTGCGGATTTCAAGGAGCAGCGCATAGGACACGCGCTCAAAGGTGCGGAACACCATGGCCGTGCCATTGATTTCGCTGGGCAGCTTGACCATGGCCTTGGCCTTATCGGTCGTGTCCTTGATGCGGTCACCCTTGGTCATCAGGCTGAGCACATGGCCGGGCTCCACGCCGTCTTCCGAACCCATGTTGATGGCCACTACCTGGTTCTGGGCGCCATAGGCCACGGCCGAGCTGCCGTAGATGGAGACCACGCGCGCATCGACCTCGACCTCAGGGGCGCGCGGCGTGTAGCTCATGAATGCGCGCGCAGGTGCGGGCAGCAGACGGTCACCGGCCTGGACTTCTTCCTTGGTGGCCGACAGGTCCACGGTGGCGGGCACGTACTCGGCGTTGTAGCCGCCCTTGCCATTGGGCGTTTCCTCGAAGGATTCACCGCGCACCAGTTCGGCCTTGCCCACGTACTGGGCCTCGTAGCCCAGCACCTCGCCCGTCATCGGATCCTTGAGGGCCACTGCGTTGCGGAAAACACGGTAGAAGCGCGGCTCCCCGGCCTCGGCCAGCATGGGCGAGGCGGTGTCACCGCGCACATAGACGCGGTCGCCCGCGCCCATCAACACGCGCTCGTCGGTCGTGGCGATCACCCGCGGGGCGCGCAGCAGCGTTTGCTCGTCCACCACCAGGGGCTCGACCAGGAAGGGTTCGATCAGGTGGGGCTTGAGGGTCGGCAGTGCGGAATCCACCAGACTGTCGCTGCGTGTGCGCGGCGACACGCGCACGGTTTCGGGCTCGCCCGTGGTGCCGGGGCGGCTGGTGCGCAGGCGGGCGTAGCCACCGTCTTTTTCCAGATACAGGGTCTGGCCCGGGAAGATCAGGTGCGGATTGGGAATGGCCTTGAGGTTCATGCCCCACAGCTCGGGCCAGCGCCAGGGGCGCTTGAGGTACATGCCCGAAATGCCCCAGAGCGTGTCACCGCGCTTGACGGTGTAGCTGTCGGGCGCGTTGGGCGCCAGCTCCTCCAGGGGCACGCCCCGCTCGGACACCTGCTGCGCGGTGGCGCGCTGGCCGCTGGAAATGGGGTAGTTTTGCGCCTGAGCCGGCATGACCAGCAGGGCGCCAGCGATGATGGTGAGCGCGCCCAGGGCGGTCCGCCGCACGCTGGTGAATGCCGTCATGTTGTTCCTTTTCTCATGCATTGTGAAACGCCCCCTCACTGGCAACCCGGCACCTGCAGCATGCGGGCGCCCGGGTAACTACGTTACAAACCTTCTTAGATTCTCTGCTCAAGCCCTTGATTCGGCAACGATTATTGGCCTGCAACCCTGCGGCAGGCGGCAAAAGTGGCGAAAATAGCGACATCTTTTACCTGCAGCCATGGCAATCCTTCCCATTCTCTGTTACCCGGACCCCCGGCTCCACAAGGTCGCACGCCCCATAGCGGTGGTGGACGACCGCATCCGTGCGCTGGTGGCCGACATGCTGGCCACCATGTACGACGCCCATGGGATCGGCCTGGCCGCCACCCAGGTGGACGTGCACGAACGGCTGGTGGTGATCGACGTGTCCGAAGAACGCGACCAGCCCCTGGTGCTGATCAACCCCGAACTCGTCTGGACCAGTGCAGAAAAGCATGTGAACGACGAAGGCTGCCTGTCCGTCCCCGGCATCTACGATGGCGTGGAACGTTTTGACGCTGTGCACGTAAAGGCGCTCGACGCCCAGGGCGAGTCGCGTGTCATCGAGGCAGGCGGCCTGCTGGCCGTGTGCATCCAGCACGAGATGGACCACCTGATGGGCAAGGTGTTTGTGGAATACCTCTCGCCCCTCAAGCGCAACCGCATCAAGACCAAGATGATCAAGCAGCAGCGGGAGGCCCGCGAGTGAGGCCTCCAGCGCTCTGCGCCTTGCGGGGCGGCGGAGTGCTGGCGCGGGCAGCGCTCGGGGCGCTGCTCATCCACCTTGCCGGGTGCGCGCTGCCTGCCCGCGAGCAGCCCGGCGCACTGCGCGCCGACGTGCGGACCCGCCTGGGCCCGCCCAGCGCGACCTTTGCGCTGGCGCAGGGCGAGCGGTGGCTCTATTCCGAACTGCCCGCAGGCTTTGAGGCCCACGCCCTCGATTTCGACGCCAGTGGTCGGCTGCTGCGCAACGAACAGGTGTTGACCCAGGCTCGTTTCGAGAGCCTTCCGCTCGGCACCTGGACCGCCGCCGATGTGCAGCGCAGCTTTGGCCCCCCCTTGCGGGTGGAGCGCGTCGCGCGGTTTGATGGCGACATCTGGACCTACCGCTTCCGCCAGAACTCCGACCCACGCTTGGCCCATGTGCACCTGGACCGGCAGGGCGTGGTGCGGCAGGTGCTGTTCACCGACGAACTCCCCTTTTTCGACAATGCGCGCGACTGAGTGCGCTCCCAGACATCCGCATGCAGCCTCCCATGAGAGTCATTTTTGCCGGCACCCCCGAATTTGCCCGCGTGGCGCTGGAGCAGCTGCTGGCCGCAGGCTTCACCGTCCCGCTGGTGCTCACCCAGCCTGACCGCCCTGCGGGCCGGGGTATGAAGCTGCAGGCATCGCCCGTCAAACAATGTGCGCTGGACCACGGCATTCCCGTGGCGCAACCGCGCAGCCTGCGCCTGGATGGCAAGTACCCCGAAGAAGCCGCCGCCGCGCGCGATGCACTGCTGGCCGCCCAGGCCGATGTGATGGTCGTGGCCGCCTACGGGCTGATCCTGCCGCAGTGGACCCTGGACATGCCGCGCCTGGGCTGCCTGAACATCCACGCCAGCCTGCTGCCACGCTGGCGCGGCGCGGCCCCCATCCACCGCGCCATTGAGGCGGGTGACGCCGACACCGGCGTCACCATCATGCAGATGGACGCGGGGCTGGACACCGGCGACATGCTGCTCACCGAGCGCCTGGCCATCACCGCCGACGACACCACGGCGACGCTGCACGACCGGCTGGCCCACCTGGGTGGCCGCATGATCGTGGAAGCGCTGGAGCTGGCGGCCTGCGGCGGCCTGCAGCCTGTGCCCCAGCCTGCCGAGGGCATCACTTACGCCCACAAGATCGAGAAGGCCGAAAGCAGCATCGACTGGTCCCAACCAGCCAGCGTGATTGGCCAGCGCATCCGCGCGTTCGACCCGTTTCCGGGCGCCAGCACCGAGTGCAGCGGCGAGACCATCAAAGTATGGAGCTATGCTATTGATAGCACAAAAGGCAACGCAGACGCGCGCAAAGGCCTTGTTTTATCTGTAAATGACACCGGTGTGCTGGTGGCCTGTGGCGCGGGCACGGCGCTGCGCCTGACCACGCTGCAGCGCGCGGGAGGCAAACGGCTGCCTGCGGCCGATTTCCTGCGCGGCTTCGACCTGCAACCCGGCATGGTGCTGGGCGCCCCCGCCGCATGAGCGTGCTCGCCTCCCTGCGCAGCACCGTGCGCCACCCTTCGTTCCGGCTCGCCGCGACCGACATGGCGGGCACCTCGCTGGGCATTGCCGCCTGGGGCTTGGTCACGGGCGTGGCCATGGTCAAGAGCGGCATGCCGGTAGGTATGGCGGTGTTCATGTCGCTGCTGGTCTATGCGGGCAGCGCGCAGCTGGCGGTCATCCCGCTGCTGTCCGTGGGCGCGCCACTGTGGGTCATCTGGCTCACCGCCGCCTGCGTGAACCTGCGTTTTGTGATCTTCAGCAGCATGTGGCGCAGCTACTTCGCCCACCTGCCGCTGCGCCAGCGGCTGGCGCTGGGGTACTTCAGCGGCGACGTGATCTACGTGGCCTTCATGAAACGATTCCCTGAACCCCGCCCCGCGCCCGAGCAGGTGCCGTATTTCTGGGGCGCCGCCAGCACCAACTGGCTGGCCTGGCAGGTGCCATCCATCGCGGGCATCCTGCTGGCCAACGCCGTGCCCCTGTCCTGGGGGCTGGGGTTTGCCGGGGTGCTGGCGCTGCTGGGCGTGCTGCTGTCGCTGCTGTTCGACCGCGCCACCTGGCTGGCCACGGGCGTGGCGGCCACGGCGGCGATTGCCGCGTTTGCGCTGCCGCTCAAACTCAACATTCTGGTGGCCCTGGCTGCGGCCGTGGCCGCCGGGCTGCTGATGGAAGCGGTGGACCGCCGCCGCCACAAGCCCGAGCTGCTGCTGGTGCCCGCCGACAGCGTGATGCCACCCGAAGAACGCGAGCATGTCGCGGCGGGCGATGTGGTGCCGCTGCGCGAGGAGCGCCATCCATGATGAACGGATCCTGGATCGAACCGGTGCTGGCCATCGTGGGCCTGGCGGTCATCACCGTGGTGTCGCGCTCCTTCTTCATGATCCCCGAGCGCGAGCTGCCGCTGCCCGGCTGGCTCAAGCGCGGGCTCAAGTACGCCCCCCTGGCCGCCCTCACCGCCGTGATCGCGCCCGAGATCCTCATGACCCAGGGCGAACTCATCGACACCTTCATGGACGCCCGCCTGCCCGCCGTGGTGTGCGCCAGCGCCTACTACTTCTGGCGCCGGGGTATCCTGGGCACGATCCTGGTGGGCATGGCGGTGTACCTGCCGCTGCACATAGGTTGGGGCTGGTAGCGCCAGGGCAGGCGCGTGGTGCGCGCCGCCTAAAATGGCGGCCCTGATCCACGAGCCATTCCCGGAAGCCCTCCCCCATGAACATCCTCCGCTTTTCCGATCTGTGTGTCCAAGGCAAGGCCCAAGGCCAGCGTGTCTTCATCCGTGCGGACATGAACGTCCCGCAGGATGACGCAGGCCAGATCACCGAAGACACCCGCATCCGCGCCTCGATCCCCTGCATCCGCATGGCACTGGATGCCGGTGCCGCCGTGATGGTCACCAGCCACCTGGGCCGCCCGACCGAAGGCGAATTCAAGCCTGAGGATTCCCTGGCCCCTGTGGCCAAACGTCTGTCCGAGCTGCTGGGCCGCGATGTGCCATTGGTGGCGAACTGGGTGGATGGCGTCACCGTGGCCCCCGGCCAGGTCGTGCTGCTGGAGAACTGCCGCCTGAACGTGGGTGAAAAGAAGAACAAGGAAGAGTTGGCGCGCAAACTGGCCGCGCTGTGCGACATCTTCGTGAACGATGCGTTCGGCACCGCCCACCGCGCCGAAGGCACGACCTACGGCATCGCCCAGTTTGCCCCTGTGGCCTGCGCGGGCCCGTTGCTGTCGGCCGAGATCGACGCCCTGACCAAGGCCCTGGCCCAGCCCCAGCGCCCGCTGGCCGCCATCGTGGCGGGCTCCAAGGTATCCACCAAGCTCACCATCCTGCAAAGCCTGGCCGACAAGGTGGACCAGCTCATCGTGGGCGGCGGCATTGCCAACACCTTCATGCTGGCCGCAGGCCTGCCCATCGGCAAAAGCCTGGCCGAGCCCGACCTGCTGGACGCCGCCAAGGCCGTGATGGCCGCGATGAAGGCGCGCGGCGCCGAAGTGCCGATCCCCACCGACGTGGTCGTGGCCAAGGCCTTTGCCGCGGATGCCCCCGCCACTGTGAAGGCCGCCACCGACGTGGCGCCCGACGACCTGATCCTGGACATCGGGCCCGACACCGCCGCGCGCCTGGCCGCCCAGCTCAAGTCGGCAGGCACCATCGTCTGGAACGGCCCCGTGGGCGTGTTCGAGTTTGCCGCGTTCGAAAACGGCACCCGCACCCTCGCCGCTGCCATTGCCGAATCACCCGCGTTCAGCATTGCGGGGGGTGGCGACACACTAGCCGCCATCGCCAAGTACGGCATCGAGAAACAGGTGGGTTACATCTCGACCGGCGGCGGCGCCTTCCTGGAGGTGCTGGAAGGCAAAAAACTGCCCGCTTTCGACATCCTGGAGCAGCGCGCAGCCGCTGCCGTGTAAGCAAATGCAAGGCAAACCGGGCTATTGGGCCCTGCGTGCCTTGCAGCAACACACAACTGTGACCAAAAACAACGAACTGTGTACGGCGGAGCGCAGTTAGCGTAATTTTTTCTTGTTTTTGTTGAGGAACCCGCCCAGAATTATTTTTCAATCGTGCGGGCTGTATCTGTCCAGATCCTCGCAAATCTAGTCCGTAGGAGGGAATCATGTCGTTTTCAAAGGCAATCAGCTTGGCCGTTCTGGCTGGCGCTGTAGCAACCTTGGTTGGGTGCGCACAGAAAGCGCCTATTCCCGTTGCGGAAAATTTTGAATACACCTCGCAACCCAAGGTCCGCTCTGCAGGCCATTGGGACCTGGTGTCGCGTGATGTGGTGAGCCAGACCCTGGGCACGTTGGACAAGGCCGGTGTCGCTCCCAATACCCCGCTGCACGTGACCTTGCCCGCCAATGCCACGCAGTTTGAAACCGGGTTCCGCGAGTTCCTGATCACCAAACTGGTTCAGAACGGTGCCGTGGTGCATCAAAGCCCCGGCCAAGCCCTGGAGGTCTCCTATGGCATCCAGGTGGTGCGCCATAACAGCGACCGCCCCCATTTCATTCCTGGCGCTTTCACCATGCTGGCTGCGGGCCTTTTTGCCGCGCACGGCCTGCGCCATGAACACATCGACGCACAGCTGGCCGCCGGTCTGGGCTTGGCAATCGCCGCCGACTATGCCAACAGCATCAACTCGGGTGGTCCCACCAACACCGAGCTGATCCTAACCACCACCGTCACGCGCGGTGGCCAGTACCTGGCCCGCAAGACCGACGTGTACTACCTGGAAAACGCTGACACCCCGCTGTTTACGCGTCCCTCGTACAAGAACGTCAACATGAAGGTTGTCTCGCAATGAAAACCCCCGCACTTCTTCTGACGGTGCTGGCCGGAGTGGTTCTGGCCGGTTGTGCCAACAACGCTGCGCCCACGCGCGTCGAGCCCACCTACCAGGAAGCCGCCAGCAGCCAGTTCATCCAGACCAGCCGCGATGCCGTGGCCAAGCTGACCACCGGCTTTGACATGAACGCCCTGGGCGCAGGCCCGGTGCTCGTGGCCACCGTGGTCAACGTGAACGACCTGAGCCGCGCTGCCCCCCTGGGCCGCACGCTGTCCGAGCAGTACGCCACCAGCATGGCCGCCAGCGGTTTCAACGTGAAGGAAATCAAGCTGCGCGGCGACGTGTTCGTGCGCGAAGGCCAGGGCGAGCTGCTGCTGTCGCGCGAGATCAAGGACATTGCCCGCAACCACAACGCCTCGCTGGTGCTGGTGGGCACCTACTCCGCCGCTGCCAACTACACCTACGTGAGCCTGAAGCTGGTGCGCACCGAAGACAGCCGCATCGTGCGTGGCCACGACTACGCTCTGCCCAACGATCGCGACGTGCAGCGCCTGCTGGCCGTGCCACGCTGAGCGCTTGGTTTGATGCGCCCGCAGGCGCCGCCTGCAACAACGACAAAAGGCCGTTTCGACGGCCTTTTTTCGTGCCCGCACAATCGCAGCCCCCCGCTGCGGGCACCGCGAACCACAGCCCCCAGATGAACCCGTGGGGGAGGCGGCAAAGGCCGCCCACTAAAATCACGCCCCATGAACTTCACCGACATGCTGCGCGGCGCCACGGCGCAGAACAACTCCCTGCTGTGCGTGGGTCTGGACCCCGAGCCCACCCGCTTCCCTGCGGGTATGCAGGGCGACCCGCGCAAGATCTATGACTTTTGCGCCGCCATCGTGGACGCCACGGCCGACCTGGTCTGCGCCTTCAAGCCCCAGATCGCCTACTTTGCCGCCCACAGCGCCGAAGACCAGCTGGAGCGCCTGATGCAGCACATGCGCGCCAATGCCCCCCAGGTGCCGGTGATCCTGGATGCCAAACGCGGCGACATCGGCTCCACCGCCGAGCAGTACGCCAAGGAGGCCTTCGAGCGCTATGGCGCCGATGCCGTCACGCTGTCGCCCTTCATGGGCTTTGACTCCATCGAGCCCTACCTGGCCTACCACGGCAAGGGCGCCTTCCTGCTGTGCCGCACCTCCAACCCGGGCGGGGACGACCTGCAGAACCAGCGTCTGGCCAGCATCGAAGGCCAGCCGCTCATGTACGAACATGTGGCCCGCCTGGCCCAAGGCCCCTGGAACAAGAACGGCCAGCTCGGCCTGGTGGTGGGCGCAACCTACCCACAAGAGATCGAGCGCGTGCGTGCCATTGCCCCCACGTTGCCCCTGCTGATCCCCGGTGTGGGCGCCCAGGGGGGCGACGCAGCCGCCACGGTGCGCGCCGGGCTGCGCAACGACGGCCCCATCATCGTGAACTCCTCGCGCGCCGTGTTGTACGCCTCCCAGGGTGCGGACTTTGCGGCCGCCGCCCGCACGGCCGCTCAGCACACCCGCGCGGTGCTCGAAGCCTCGCGCAGCCGCTAGCAGCGCCCCACGCGCAGCCCTCCCAGCCCCTCAGCCACACCGCACGCCCATGCAGCTCAAGTGGCTGGAGGACTTCATCGTGCTGGCGCAGGAGCGCAGCTTCACCCGGGCCGCCGAGCTGCGGCACGTGACACACCCCGCCTTTGGCCGCCGCATCCGCGCGCTGGAGGCCTGGGCGGGCACGCCGCTGGTCGAGCGGGGCGGGGGGCCTGTCACCCTCACGCCTGCGGGGCAGAGTTTTCTGGACACCGCCGGGCAGATGGTGCGCAACCTCACGCAGTCGCACGAGGAGCTGCAGAGTCTGGCCGGGCGCCAGGCCCGCACCGTGACACTGGCCACGGGCCGCACGCTGGCGCGCACCGTGGTGGCCGACTGGCTGGTGCGCCTGCAGCCCATCCTGCAGGGCGGCGAGCTGTGCATCCGCACGCGGGCACTGGCCGACACCGTGGCCATGCTGGAGCGCAGCGAGGCCGACTTCTCCCTCGTCTACCACCACCCCACACTCGCCGTGCGCCTGGATGCGCGCCAGTTCATGCATGTGACCGTGGCCTCGGACCGGCTGGTACCCGTGTCGCGCGCCACCGCGCAGGGGCAGGCACTGCACCGCTTCGGACCCGACGCTACGCGCGTGCCCTACCTGGCCTACGCCCCGCAGCTGGCGCTGGGCCGCCTGGTGGAAGACCACCTGGCCCAGAACCCGCACGCGCCCCGACTGCAGCGCGTGGTGGAATGCGACTCGGCCGACGCGCACTACGAATACGTGCAAAAGGGCCTGGGCGTGGCCTGGCTGCCCTGGTCCATGGTGTTTGCCGACTGCCAGGCACAGCGCATGGCGCTGGCAGGCGATGCGCGCATGGAGGTGCGGTTTGACGTGCGCCTGTACCGCCCCAAACGCCGCCTGGGCCCGCTGGCCGAGGCGCTGTGGAAGGCACTGGCGCAGCGCTGAACCTGGGCGGGTGCTCCCAGCCGGGCACAGGGTTTTCATCAGGGCATCGAACCGTATTGGCACTAACTGGTGCCACTTCAGCACCAGGCCAGCGGCTGGGGCTTCGCACAATCGGGCCACAACCCCCCGATCCACGACGAGGACCTCCCCATGCAACCCACACTTCCCCTGCGCCGCGCGGCACTCCTGTGCGGCCTGGCGCTGCTCGGCGCCACCCCTGCACTGGCGCAGGACACCTACCCCAGCAAGCCCATCACCATCGTCGTGGGCTACCCGCCCGGCGGCAGCACCGACCTGACCGCCCGCACCGTGGCCACCGAGCTGGGCAACAAGCTCGGCGTGCCGGTGGTGATCGAGAACGTGGGCGGCGCGGGCGGTGCCATCGGGGCGCAGAAGGTGGCCAGCAGTGCACCCGATGGCTACACGCTGCTGGTGGGCGCCAGCAACGAGATCGCCATCAACAAGCTGGTGACCAAGAAGGTGAAGTACGACATCAAGGACTTCACCGCCATCGGCCTGATTGCCTCGCAGCCGCTGGTGCTGGTGGCGTCCACGGGCACGGGCGTGAAGACCCTGGCCGAGTTCACGCAGAAGGTGTCCAAGAACCCCGGCAAGTTCAGCTACGGCAGCTCGGGCGTGGGCACCTCGCTGCACCTGGCGGGCGAGATGGTCAAGGAGCAGGGCAAGCTGTTCATGACGCACATCCCCTACCGGGGCGTGGCGCCGCTCACCAACGACCTGGTGGGCAACAACCTCGAATACGGCGTATTCGTGCTCTCCAGCGGCCTGCCGCACATCAAGAGCGGCAAGGTGATCGCCCTGGGCACCACCGAGGCCAAGCGCTCGGCCGTGACCCCCGACATCCCCGCACTGGCCGAAACGCCGCAGTACAAGAACGTGGACATCGGCACCTGGTTTGCGCTGATGGCGCCCGCCAACCTGCCCAAGCCCGTGTTCGACAAGCTCAAGAAAGCGCTGGCCGACAGCCTGCAGTCGCCCGACTTCAAGAAAAAGATGGAAGCCAGCGGCTCCACCGTGGCCGCCCCCACCGTGAACATCGACCAGTTCCTGGCGACCGAAGTGGCCAAGTACAAGAAGATTGTTGAATTCGCCAAGATCGAAGAATGAACCCCACCGACCTCGCCCCCACCGCCATGCCCCCCCTGGCGTTTGAACTGCCCGCCCCCGACATCAGCGCCTGGCGCGCGGGCAACACCGGCACCGAGGGCGTGTGGCATTTCGACTCGGGTCAACCCGGCCGCCACGTGATGATCAGCGCCCTGGTGCACGGCAACGAGCTGTGCGGCGCCTGGGCGCTCAAGGGCCTGCTCGACGCCGGTGTGCGCCCGCAGCAGGGCACGCTCACGCTCGCGTTCTGCAACCTTGACGCGTTCGACCGTTTCGACCCAGCCAACCACGATGCCTCGCGCTTCACCGATGAAGACCTCAACCGCCAGTGGCTGGATGAGCGCATCGATGCCCTTGATACCAACGAACGCCGCCGCGCCGCCGCGCTGCGCCCCTGGGTGACGCAGGCCGACTGGCTGCTCGACATCCACTCCATGCACGAGCCCTCGGCGCCGCTGCTGCTCACCGGCATCCAGCCGCGCAACCGGGCGCTGGCGCGTGCCATGCGCTCGCCCGAACACATCGTGGTGGACGCGGGCCACAAGGACGGCGTGCGCATGCGCGACTACGGCCGCTTTGGCCTGCCCGATGGAAACGGCGAAGGTGAGGGCGGCGACACCCGCTCGCTGCTCATCGAATGTGGCTTCCACGGCGACCCCGCCAGCCGCACGGTGGCGCAGGACCAGTGTGTGCGTTTCCTCGAACAGTCCGGTGTGCTGGACGCTGGCACCCTCGCGCAGCAGCTGCCCGGCTGGCGCCAGCCCGACGCCCCCCGCCAATGGGCGCTGGAGGTGACCGGCCCCGTGGTCGCCACCAGCAGCGCCTTCCGCTTTGTGGCGCCCTACACGGGGCTGGAGCTGTTTGAGCAGGCTGGCACAGTGATCGGTGACAACGATGGGGTGCCGGTGGCCACGCCCTACGACGGGTGCGTGCTGGTCATGCCCTCGGTGCGGCAGGCGCGCGCGGGCGTGACGGTGGTGCGGTTTGCGCGCCGCCAGGTGCTGTAGACCCGGCCCCAAGTCCTGTTCAAGGCAGCGCCTCGGATGCTATTACATTGATAGCTTAAAAGGCATGTCCATAGGGCGCAGAGGCCCATTTTTTATCAAAGAAAAGTGCCTCGCCGCTGCCACAGCGCTCACTGCGCGGCACGCGCCGCGTCGATGTGGGCCTTGACCCGCTGGGCCAGCGCGATGTCGCCCGGGGTGTCGGGGCTCCAGGCGTCCACCGGGCGGGGCAGTTCCTGCGCATCCACGGCGGTGTAGGCCACCACGCAGTGCGCCACATCCTCCAGTGGCGCGCCCTGCACGCCGCCGCTGCGCACCTCCACCGCCAGGCACATGCTGGAGTCGGAGGTGTAGGCCAGGCGCGCATGCACCTCCACCAGATCCCCTGGGCGAATGGGCCGCACAAAGTGGGCGCCGCCCACAAACTCGGTGACGCAAGCGCCCCGGGCCCAGGCGCTGGCACAGGCAAACCCGGCCTCGTCCACCCAGCGCAACACGGTGCCGCCCGCCACGCGGCCCGCCTGGGGCTGGGCACCTTGCGGGGCCAGAAATCGGAGGGTGATGGACTGCATGCCGAAGCTCCCGAGGAAAGGGTGAACTGGAATTATTCCCCAGCCACCCGGGTGCGCGTGTACCGCCGTGAAGGCACGACATGGTCGAAATTGACTTGAGTCAAAACCCTACTGCCCGTAGAAACCTACATTGCGTTACACACCACGCGGCCTGAGATCCCGTTCCGACGAAGGCCGCACCCCGTCGGCGGGTGCCGACACCCCGCCCGCTGAGGGTTTCCTATTGCCGCACGGCCCGCCCGTGCGCCCATTGCCATGTCACTTTTGCACCGGTTGAATCTGCTCGAAAAGTTCCTGATCCTGGGAACGCTGGGGCTCATGATGAGCGCCCTGCCCACCTACCTCACCGTCAGCGATTCGCTGCACGCCATCGGCCATGCGCGCCAGGAGGCACGCGGCGTGCCCCCCGTCCAGGCGCTCACCCGCCTGGTGCAGCACATGCAGGTGCACCGGGGCCTGTCGGTGGGCATGCTGGGGGGCGATGAGAGCCTGGCCGCGCGCCGACCTGCCGCACGCGACGCGGTGAACGCCGCGCTGTCCGATGTCACCGCCCGCTTTGCCGCCGCCCAGGTGCCCGCCGCCCAGATGGCCACCTGGACCCAGGCCCAGCAGACCTGGCGCACGCTGGAGCAGGCCGTGGGCGCGCGCAGCATCGAGCAGGCGCAGAGCACGGCGCAGCACACGCAGCTGATTGCCAGCCTGCTGCAGCTGAACGAAGCCCTGGTGCACGCCTATGGCCTGCAGATCGACCCCGAGGCCGACACCCATGCGCTGATCCAGGCATCGCTCGCCCAGGCGCCCATGCTGGGCGAAAAGCTGGGCATGCTGCGCGCCCAGGGCGCCAGCGCTTTGGGCAAACGCGAACTGACGCCCCAGGGCAAGGGCCAGCTGCTGGTGCTGCAGCAGCGCGTGGCCGAGCTGCAGGCCGACACCTTCCGCGGCCTGGACCGCGCCCTGCAGGGCAACCCCGACCTGCAGCGCGCGCTGGGCAGCAGCGTGCAGACGGTGCAGGGCCAGATCCAGCAGTCGCTGCAGATGGCTGAGCGCGACGTGATCAACGCCACCGAGCTGCAGCTCGCGTCCAAGGACTACTTCGACGCCTTCACCCGCACCATCGAGGCGCTGAACGCACTCAACAACCTGTCGATGGCGAGCCTGGACCAGGCGCTGCAGGCCCGCGTGTCCGACTTGCAACGTGGCCTGCTGTGGGTGGCGCTGGCCATGGTGCTCACGCTGTCGGCCACCAGCGCCATGGCCCTGGTGTTTGTGCGCTCCATGACCGGGCCGCTGTCGCAGGCCGTGGCGCTGTCGCGCGCCGTGGCGCAGGGCGACCTGAGCGGTGCGCCCATTGCCCATGGCACCAACGAAGTCGGCCAGCTGCTGCAGGCACTGCAGCAGATGCGCAGCCAGCTCACGCAGGTGGTGCGCCAGGTGCGCAGCGGGTCGGAGAGTGTGGCCACGGCCAGCGTGCAGATTGCACAGGGCAACACCGACCTGTCCGCCCGCACCGAAAGCCAGGCCAGTTCACTCGAAGAAACCGCTGCGTCGATGGAGCAGCTCAACGCCACCGTGCGCCAGAACGCCGACAGCGCCCAGCAGGCCAGCCAGCTCGCGGCCAGCGCCAGCACCGTGGCCACCCAGGGTGGCGAGGTGGTGGCGCAGGTGGTCCACACCATGCAGGGCATCAACGCCGCATCGCAGAAGATCTCGGACATCATCGGCGTGATCGACTCCATCGCCTTCCAGACCAACATCCTGGCGCTGAACGCAGCCGTGGAAGCGGCCCGCGCGGGCGAGCAGGGCCGGGGCTTTGCGGTGGTGGCCAGCGAAGTGCGCAGCCTGGCCGGGCGCAGTGCCGAGGCCGCGCGCGAGATCAAGGCCCTGATCAGCGCCAGCGTGGAGCGCGTGGAGCAGGGCACGGCCCTGGTGGACCGCGCCGGCAGCACCATGACCGAGGTGGTCGCGTCCATCCGCCGCGTGACCGACATCGTGGGCGAGATCAGCGCAGCCAGCCACGAACAGTCCCTGGGTGTGGCCCAGGTGGGCGAGGCCGTGACGCAGATGGACCAAGTCACGCAGCAGAACGCCGCCCTGGTCGAGGAGATGGCCGCCGCCGCCAGCAGCCTGCAGAACCAGGCCCAGGACCTGGTGCAGGTGGTGTCGGTGTTCCGCCTGGGGGGCGATGGCCGCCACAGCGGCAGCAGCGGTGGCGGCGCTGCAACGCTACGACTTCAATAGCTACCAAGGCATACTGGTCGCGCGCAAACGGCTATTTTTCTTGTAATTTTTCAGGCCTCCGGCGGGGCGATGCCCAGCGCATCCAGCTCCGCCGCCGTGAACACCCGCGAGCGGGTGTGGAAGGCCTTGCCCTCGGGCCCTTCGAGCGAGAACGTGCCACCCGTGCCATCGATCACATCGATGATGAGCTGCGTGTGTTTCCAGGTCTCGTACTGCGCGCGCCCGATATAGAACGGGCAGCCGCCGATGTCACCCAGGTACACGTCGCCCGCGCCCATGGTGATTTCACCCGGCAGGTAACAGTTGGCTGCGCTGTTGTCGCAGCAGCCACCCGACTGGTGGAACATCAGGTCGGGGCCGTGTTTGGATTGCAGGAAGGCCACCAACTCCAGCGCGGCGGGGGTGGCGATGACTTTTTGGACCATGGGATGTTTCCTTATCTAGGCAGAAGTCAAAAAGGGGATCTGTCGCCAGCCCCCTTTGCCTTCCTGTCTCCATCATCCCGCCCGTTCACGCTGAGCCTGTCGAAGCGCTGCGCAGGGCTTCGACAGGCTCAGCCCGAACGGTTCGGGGCTCTCAACGTGCGCAGACCTGCATCAGAAGAATCCGAGCTTGTTTTCCGAATACGAAACCAGCAGATTTTTCGTTTGCTGGTAGTGGTCCAGCATCATCTTGTGCGTCTCGCGCCCGATGCCCGACTCCTTGTAGCCACCAAACGCTGCGTGCGCAGGGTACGCGTGGTAGCAGTTGGTCCACACGCGACCGGCCTTGATCGCGCGACCCATGCGGTACGCCACATTGCCGTTGCGGCTCCACACACCGGCGCCCAGGCCATACAGCGTGTCGTTGGCAATCGCGAGGGCCTCGGCCTCGTCCTTGAAGGTGGTCACGGCCAGCACGGGGCCGAAGATTTCTTCCTGGAAGATGCGCATCTTGTTGTGGCCCTTGAACAGCGTGGGCTGCACGTAGTAGCCGCCTTCCAGGTCGCCGCCCAGGTGGGCCTGGCCGCCGCCAGCCAGCACTTCCGCGCCTTCCTGCTTGCCCAGGTCGAGGTAGCTCAGGATCTTGGTGAGCTGCTCCTTGCTGGCCTGCGCGCCCATCATGCTGTCGGTATCCAGCGGGTTCTGGTGCTTGATGGCGGCCACACGCTTCAAGACACGTTCCATGAATTTGTCGTAGATCGATTCCTGAATGAGTGCGCGGCTCGGGCAGGTGCAGACCTCGCCCTGGTTGAATGCAAACAGCACCAGGCCTTCGATGGCCTTGTCCAGAAACGCATCGTCCTTGTCCATCACGTCGGCAAAGAAGATGTTGGGGCTCTTGCCGCCCAGCTCCAGCGTGGCAGGGATCAGGTTGTTGGCGGCGGCCTGGGCGATCACGCGGCCGGTGCTGGTGGAGCCGGTGAAGGCAATCTTGGCGATGCGCTTGCTCTGCGCCAACGGCATGCCCGCCTCACGGCCGTAGCCGTTGACGATGTTGAGCACGCCGGGCGGCAGCAGGTCGGCAATCAACTCCACCAGGATGAGGATGGAGATGGGGGTGGACTCTGCAGGCTTGAGCACCACGCAGTTGCCCGCGCCCAGCGCTGGGGCCAGCTTCCACGCGGCCATCAGGATGGGGAAGTTCCACGGAATGATCTGGCCCACCACGCCCAGCGGCTCCTGGATGTGGTACGCCACGGTGTTCTCGTCGATGTTGCTCAAGGCGCCTTCTTGCGCACGCACGCAGCCCGCAAAGTAGCGGAAGTGGTCCACGGTGAGCGGAATGTCGGCGTTCAGCGTCTCGCGGATGGCCTTGCCGTTGTCCACGGTTTCGGCGTAGGCCAGGCGCTCCAGGTTTTCTTCGATGCGGTTGGCGATCTTGAGCAGGATGTTGGCGCGCGTGGCCGCATCGGTCTTGCCCCAGCTGTCGGCGGCGGCGTGGGCGGCGTCCAGTGCCAGTTCAATGTCTTCGGCCGTGGACCGCGCGGCCTGGGTGTAGACCTTGCCGCTCACGGGCGTGATGACATCAAAGTACTGGCCCTTGACGGGGGGCACGAATTTGCCGCCGATGAAGTTGTCGTACCGGGGCTTGTAGGTGATCTTGGCGCCAGCGGCGCCGGGGGCTGCGTAAACGGTCATGGTGTTTGTCTCCTGCGGTGGTTGTGTGCATCGGGCGGACTCGGTGGAGCCTGTCCGATGGCAACCCCTTACTCAAAACACATGCCAGCAGGCCACGGCGCGCGAGGTGTTGATTTCATTGGATTTTTTCGGTGGGCCAGGGCGTACACCTGTTGCAGCCACCCGCATCGCAGTGTGCCGGGCCGCGACACCTGTCACGAAATGGAACAGTTGGCACACCGCTTGCGCCCACACCCTTGCCCTGCGCCGACGAGCCCGCCATACTGGCCCACACACCACAAGCGGGCCGCCCTGAGCCCGCCCGGAGACAAAGCGTGCGCCCCAACACCTCCCCCGTCGCCCTGCGACAGGCCCGCCAGCACCTGCTGGACTCTGGCCAGTGCCCCAGCGGCCTGGTGGACGAGCGCCTGGCGCGCTCCTGGTCGCGCAGCATGGCGGCCGGCCTGCTGCCCACCGGGCGGCCCCAGGCCATCGACCACCCCAGCAGCGGCACGCTGCGCCAGGTGCTGGCCAGCAACCCCGAGCTGCTCGCGCATTCGCGGCCGGTGATGGAATACCTGTTCGAGCAAGTGCGCCACAGCCAGAGCGTGGTGGTGCTGGCCGACCGGCGCGGCATGCTCATGCACACGCTGGGCGACCCGCACTTTGTGGACAAGGCCGAGCGCGTGGCGCTGACCAGCGGTGCCTCCTGGCACGAGGCGCACCGGGGCACCAACGCCATCGGCACGGCGCTGGCCGAGTCCTGCGCGGTGGAGGTGCACGGCGGCGAGCATTTTCTGGAGCGCAACAACTTTCTCACCTGCGCAGCCTCACCCATCCTCTCGGCCACCGGCGAGCTGCTGGGCATCCTGGATATCTCGGGCGACTACCGCAACGGCCACGCCCACGCGCTGGGCCTGGTGAGCACGGCCGCCCGCATGATCGAAAACCGCCTGCTGGCGGCCACCTGCAAGCGCAACATCCGCCTGCACCTGCACAGCGCGCCCGAGGGCATTGGCAGCGTGGCCGAGGGCATCGTGGCCGTGTCGGCCGACGGCTGGATCGTGGGCGCCAACCGCGTGGCCCTGGCGCAGCTGGGCCTGCTTGCGGGCGACGTGGGCGCCACCTTGCTGGAGCGGGTGCTGGACGTGCGGACGGACGACCTGCTCTCGCACCACAAGCGCCGCCCCCAGCAGCCGCAGGCCTTGCGCACACTGCAAGGCGCCTTGCTGTTTGCACAGGTGCAGATGGACACCGCCTGGGTTGCCACGCCCACACGGCCCGCCGTTGCGACGACTGCTGCGCCCCAGCAAGACGCCCTGGCCCAGCTGGACACCGGCGACGCCCGCTGGCGCGCTGCCGCCGACAAGGCGCGCCGTGTGGTGGGCAAACCGATTGCGGTGCTGGTGCAGGGCGAGTCGGGCGTGGGCAAGGAGGTGTTTGCGCGCGCGCTGCACGCCAGCGGCCCGCGCCGCGATGCGCCGTTTGTGGCCATCAACTGCGCGGCCATCCCCGAGCACCTGATCGAATCCGAACTTTTCGGCCATGTGGCCGGTGCGTTCACCGGCGCGCGCAAGGAGGGCCACCTGGGCCGCCTGCGCGAGGCCCATGGCGGCACGCTCTTCCTCGACGAAATCGGCGACATGCCGCTGGCTCTGCAGACCCGCCTGCTGCGTGTGCTGCAAGAGCGCAGCGTGACGCCTGTGGGCGCCAGCAAGGCTGTGCCGGTGGACTTTGCGCTGGTCTGTGCCACGCACAACCAGCTCATGCAGGCGGCGGAGCAAGGGCGCTTTCGGCAAGACCTGTACTACCGCATCAACGGCCTCACGGTGCAGCTGCCCGCGCTGCGCGAGCGCAGCGACTTTGTGGCGCTGCTGCAGCGCCTGCTGGCCGACCTGGCGACGGAACAGGGGCTGGGTTTTGAGGTGCAGGTGGCGCCCGACCTGCTCGCCCGCCTGGCCACCTACCCCTGGCCTGGCAACCTGCGCCAGCTGGCCAATGTGCTGCGCACCGCCTGCGCCATGCTGGCCGAGGGCGAAGACACCCTGGGCTGGGAGCACATGCCGGACGACCTGGTGCAGGCGCTCACGGCCGCCCCAACGCCGACGCCTGCACAGACCGAAACCACCACGCCCCCGATCGCACTGAACCTGCAGCAACTCTCCCAGGCCGCCATCGACCAGGCCCTGCAGGCCGCACGCGGCAACATGTCGCAGGCGGCGCGCCAGCTGGGCATCAGCCGGCAGACGCTGTACCGCAAGCTGGGTGGGCGCACCACACATTAGCTACCAATTTGATAGCTAATGAGGCAATACCATCAGGCGGTAGCGGCCATTTTTTCTTGAAACGGCAACACCAGCCGCGCCCGCAGCCCCGCGCCCGGCGCGCTGTGCAGCTCCAGCCGCCCGCCATGGCTGCGTGCCACGCGCTCCACGATGGCCAGGCCCAGGCCTGCACCTGGCGGGCCGGTGCGCGCCGTTCCCCCACCGCGTGCAAAAGGCTGGCGCATGCGGTCGATGTCGTCTGCTCCGATGCCGGGGCCCTGGTCCTGCACCTCCAGCCACACGCTGTTGGCATCGGCCCCGGTGCGCAGCACCACGGGCGGCTGGCCGTGGCGCCAGGCGTTTTCCACCAGGTTGTCCAGCGCGCGGCGCAGGGCCTGGGGGCGCACGGGCACTTCGGGCAAGGCACCCAGCTCCAGCCGCACGGTGCGCCCATGGTCGGCCTGCGCCTCGGCCACGGCCTGGGCCAGGTCGTTGAGCGATGCGGGGGTGGGCGCCTCGGCCTCACCGCTTCGCGCGAACTGCAGGAACTGGCCCACGATGCCGTCCATCTCGTCGATGCTGCGCGCCATGCTGGCGGCCAGCGGCGCATCGACCTGCGCACCGGCAATCTCGACACCCAGGCGCAGCTTGGTCAGCGGGGTGCGCAGGTCGTGCGACACGCCCGCCAGCATCAGCGCGCGCTCGTGGTCGGCGGCGGCCAGGCTCTGCGCCATGTGGTTGAAGCTGCGGGCCACGGTGGCGATTTCTTCGGGGCCTGCTTCCGGCAGCACGGCAGGGGGCTGGCCCTGCGCCAGCTGGCGCGCGGCCCCCACCACCTGCGCCAGCGGGCGGTGGATGTGGCGCTGCAGCCACCACGCGCCCAGCAGCGCAAGCAGCATGCTGGCCAGCGTGGCGGCCAGCCAGGCGCCGGTGAAGGTGCGCGTGGGGAACACGCTGGGCAGGTTGAGCCAGTAGCTCTCGGGGCCATCGGCACCCGCGTGTTCCACACGCAGGGCCAGCATGCCGGCGCTGTCGCGGCGCCACAGGGGCTGGGGGGCGGTGGCGGCATCGTCTGCGCCCAGGCGGCGCGCCACGGCCCGCACAAACTGCCGCTCCATGGGCGAGAGCAGTGCGCGCCGCGCAGCGCTCTCGGGCGCCACGGGCGGGGTGGCCGCCACGGCCTGCTGGTTGAACGCATCGACAAACGCCGCCCGCTGCGCCGGGGGCAGCGCCTGCAGCCCCGCACGCAGCGCGGCCACGTTGCGGGCCACGCCATCGGCCACCAGCGCCACGCGGGGCTGGAAGATCATCTGCCGCACCAGCACGGCGGCCACCAGTTGGCCCAGCACGATGAGCGCGGCCATCAGCAGCAGGTTGCGCCCGAGCAGGCTGCGCGGCCAGAGCCCCCGGCGGGCGGTGGCGATGGGCGCCGTCATGGCTGCGCCCCTCCTGCGGGCGCGGCGCCGTCGGGCACAAACACATAGCCCACGCCCCACACGGTGCGGATGTGGCGTGGCTGCGCCGGGTCGGCCTCGATGATCTTGCGCAGCCGCATGATCTGCACGTCGATGCTGCGGTCGGTGGCGGCGTGGTCGGGCCCATAGGCCAGGGCCAGCAGCCGGTCGCGGCCCAGGGGGCGGTGGGGGTTCTGCGCCAGGGCCAGCAGCAGCGCGAATTCGCCGGTGGTCAGGGGCATGTCCTCCCCCCGGCGCTCCAGCCGCCGTTCGGAAGGCCACAGCACAAAGTCGCCAAACGCCAGGCGGCTCAACACGCCCTGCGGCCCGGTGTGCGCACCCAGCAGGCGCTGGCGCCGCACCATGGCCTGGATGCGTGCCAGCAGCTCGCGCGGGTTGAAGGGCTTGGGCAGGTAGTCGTCCGCGCCCATCTCCAGGCCCACGATGCGGTCCACCGGGTCGCCGCGCGCAGTGAGCATCAGGATGGGAATGGTCTCGCCCTGCGCACGCAGGCGGCGACAGATGGCCAGGCCATCCTCGCCCGGCATCATCACGTCGAGCACCAGCACATCAAAGCGCTCGCGCTGCAGCAGCGCATCGAGCGGGCCTGCGCCCTCGACGGTGCGCACGGTGTAGCCCTGGTCGCTCAGGTAGCGCTGCAGCAGGGCGCGCAGCTCGGGCTCGTCGTCGGCGACCAGGATCTTGGCGAGGGGGGCGGTCATGGGGGCGAAGGTTGGTGGCCAGGCAAGGTGCAGGCCCAGTCCCGATGGTACGGCGCACACCACCCGGGCCACGCCCGTACTCCAGCGCCCCGGTGATGACAGCCTGTGACAACCCCCTGCGCGTTTGTCATGCTTTGTCATGACTTGGCGCCGTGCTGCAACCATTGGCGGGTCTGTGGATGCGACAGTCAGTCGTCGGCAGCCCCGCCACGATCGCAGGAGTCTTTCCCATGCCCACCGCCCGTCGCACGCTCACCCGCTTCACCCGCTTCACCCGCTTCACCCACCTCACCCTCACGGCCGTGGCCACCCTCGCCCTGGCCGCCCCGGCGTGGGCCCAGGCCCCTGCGTCCGAAGGCGCGCAAGGCGGCGGGCGCCTGCGCGCGCTCATCACCCAAAAACAGGCCCAGGCCCAGGCCGCCGCCCTGCCCACCGGCGTGCAGCGCATTGCCGATGTGCCTTACGGCAGCGACCCGCGCCAGCGCATGGACGTGTACCTGCCCACCCCTTCCTCCTCCACCGCCAGCGCCGTGCGCGCGCCCGTGGTCTTCATGGTGCATGGCGGTGGCTGGCGCCATGGCGACAAGGCCATGGGCCGCGTGGTGCAGGAGAAGGTGGCGCGCTGGGTGCCCCGGGGTTTTGTGCTGATCTCGGTGAACTACCGGCTCTTGCCCGACACCCCCGCGGACCAGCAGGAGCGCGACGTGCAGGCCGCGCTGATGGCCGCGCAGCAGCGCGCCACCACCTGGGGCGCCGACCCCAGCCGCTTCATCCTCATGGGCCACTCGGCCGGCGCCCACCTGGTGGCGCTGCTCAACGCCCGCGCGCCGCAGGCCCTGCGCGAGGGCGCCTGGCCCTGGCTGGGCACGGTGGTGCTCGACAGCGCGGTGATGAATGTGCCCGTCTATATGCGCGCGCCCCACATGCCGCTGTACGACGACGCGTTTGGCGCCGACCCGGCCTACTGGCGGTTGCTGTCGCCCTGGCACCAGTGGACGGCGGGCGCCCCGCCAGTGCAAATGGTGTGCTCCACCGAACGCGCAGACCAGCCCTGCCACCAGGCCGAGGCCCTGGCCCGCCATGTGCACAGCCTGGGCGGCCGCGCCGAGGTGCTGCCGCAGGACCTGAGCCACGGTGAAATCAACGCCCAGCTGGGGCTGGAGAGCCCCTACACCCGGGCCGTGGAGGCCTTCATGGGATCGCTGGACGCCGAGGTGGCGCGGCGCCTGCCGTGAGGGCTTGCGCAATAACTACCAATTTGATAGCTTAAAAGGCAAGTCCATCGCGCGCAAACGGCCTTTTTTACTTCATTTTTGACTGCAGGTAGGGCGCCAGATACCGCCCTGTGTGGCTGGCCGGGTTGACCGCCAGCTCCTCGGGTGTGCCCACACCCACCACCGTGCCACCGCCCGCACCGCCCTCGGGCCCCATGTCGATGAGCCAGTCGGCGGTTTTGATCACGTCGAGGTTGTGCTCGATGATGACGATGGTGTTGCCCGCATCACGCAGCTGGTGCAGCACCTTCAGCAGCAGGTCGATGTCGGCAAAGTGCAGGCCGGTGGTGGGTTCGTCCAGGATGTAGAGCGTGCGGCCCGTGTCGCGCTTGCTCAGCTCCTGCGCCAGCTTCACGCGCTGCGCCTCGCCGCCCGAGAGCGTGGTCGCCGCCTGGCCCAGGCGGATGTACGACAGGCCCACATCCAGCAGCGTCTGCAGCTTGCGGGCGATGGTGGGTACGTCCTTGAAGAAGGCCGCAGCGTCTTCCACCGTCAGCTCCAAAATTTGGGCGATGTTCTTGCCCTTCCACAACACTTCGAGCGTCTCGCGGTTGTAGCGCTGGCCGTGGCAGATGTCGCAGGGCACGTACACGTCGGGCAAAAAGTGCATCTCCACCTTCACCACGCCGTCGCCCTGGCAGGCCTCGCAGCGGCCACCGCCCGAAGACTGCGACACGTTGAAGCTGAAGCGCCCGGGGCCGTAGCCACGCTCCTTGGCGGTGTTGGTCTCGGCCATCAGCTCGCGGATGGGGGTGAACAGACCGGTGTAGGTGGCCGGGTTGCTGCGCGGCGTGCGGCCAATGGGGCTCTGGTCCACATTGATGACCTTGTCGAAATACTCGATGCCCACGATCTCTTCGTGCGCGGCAGGCTCTTCGTGCGCGCGGTGGACCTGCCGCGCCACGGCGGCATACAGCGTGTCGTTCACCAGCGTGCTCTTGCCTGAGCCTGACACCCCCGTCACGCAGGTGAGCAGCCCCACGGGGAAGTCCACCGTCACGCCCTTGAGGTTGTTGCCCGTGGCGCCCACCACGCGCAGCGCCTGCACGGCGCCCTGGCGGGCGTGGTGTTCGGCCATGCGTTCGGCGCGGCGCTTGCTGGCCTCGGTCTGCGGAAAGCGCGACTTGGCTTTGGCCTCGACCACAGGTGCGGGCTGGTCCAGCACCGGCAGCCAGGGCGTGCGGCGCTTTGGTACGGCAATCGTGCGCGTGCCCGACAGGTACTGGCCCGTGAGCGACTGCGCATTGGCGCGCACCTCGTCGTAGGTGCCCTGCGCCATCACGCGCCCGCCGTGCACGCCCGCACCGGGACCCATATCGATCACATGGTCGGCGGCGCGCATCATGTCCTCGTCGTGCTCCACCACGATCACGCTGTTGCCGATGTCGCGCAGGTGCTGCAGCGTGGCGATCAGCCGGTCGTTGTCGCGCTGGTGCAGGCCAATGCTGGGCTCGTCCAGCACATACATCACGCCCGTCAGGCCCGAGCCGATCTGCGATGCCAGGCGAATGCGCTGCGCCTCGCCGCCCGAGAGTGTTTCGGCGCTCCGGTCCAGACTCAGGTAGCTCAGGCCCACGTCGTTCAAGAACTGCAGGCGCGTGGCGATCTCGCGCACTACCTTGTCGGCGATCTCGGCCTTGGCGCCGGTGAGCTGCAGGGCCTTGAACCAGGCATGGGCGTCGCTCAGCGTGGCGTGGCTCACTTCGTAGATGGCGCGGGCCTGTGGGCCTTCGCCCACCTTCACGTGGCGGGCCTCGCGGCGCAGGCGCACGCCATGGCATTCGGGGCAGGGCTGGGTGCTGCGGTAGCGGGCCAGGTCTTCGCGCACCACCACCGAGTCGGTCTCGCGGTAGCGCCGCGCCATGTTGGGCAGGATGCCTTCGAACGGGTGCTTCTTGGTGTAGACCTTGCCCTTGTTGGCGCCGCTGTCCAGGATGTAGCTGAACGCGATCTCGTCCTCGCCCGAGCCGTGCAGCACCGCATGCTGCACGGTGGTCGGCAGCGTCTCAAAGGGCGCCTCCACATCAAAGCCGTAGTGCCGCGCCAGGCTCTCCAGCATCGCAAAGTAGTAGCCGTTGCGCCGGTCCCAGCCCTTGATGGCACCACTGGCCAGGCTGAGCGTGGGGAAGGCCACCACACGCGCCGCATCAAACACCTCGCGCTGGCCAATGCCGTCACACGCCGGGCACGCACCCATGGGCGAGTTGAAGGAGAACAGGCGCGGCTCCAGCTCGGCCAGCGAGTAGCTGCACACCGGGCACGCGAACTTGCTGCTGAACAGGTGCTCCTGCCCCGTGTCCATCTCCAGCGCGAGCACGCGGCCGTTGCCGTCGTGGCCGCCCACGCGCAGGGCGGCCTCGATGCTCTCGGCCAGGCGCTGCTGCAGGTCGGCGCGCACCTTCACGCGGTCGATCACCACGTCGATGTCGTGCTTCTCGGTCTTCTTGAGTGCGGGCAGGCTCTCGTGTTCGTAGATCTGCCCGTCCACGCGAAAGCGGATGTAGCCCAGCGCCTGCATCTGCGCAAACAGCTCGGTGAACTCGCCCTTCTTCTCGCGCGCCACGGGGGCGAGGATCATGAGCTTGGTGTCTTCGGGCAGCGCCAGCACCGCGTCCACCATCTGGCTCACCGTCTGCGCCGCCAGTGGCAGGCCATGGTCCGGGCAGAACGGTGTGCCCGCGCGGGCGTAGAGCAGGCGCAGGTAGTCGTGGATCTCGGTCACCGTGCCCACGGTGGAGCGCGGGTTGTGGCTGGTCGCCTTCTGCTCGATGCTGATGGCGGGCGACAGGCCCTCGATCAGGTCCACATCGGGCTTGTCCAGCCGCCCCAGGAACTGCCGTGCGTAGGCTGACAGGCTCTCCACATACCGCCGCTGGCCCTCGGCATACAGCGTGTCGAACGCCAGGCTCGACTTGCCTGAGCCCGACAGCCCAGTGATCACCACCAGCTGGTTGCGCGGGATGTCCAGGTCGATGTTCTTGAGGTTATGGGTGCGCGCCCCCCGGATGCTGATGCGCTGCTCGCGCAGGGCACGGGCGAGGTACACACCATCGGCGGATCGGTCGTCGGCAACGGGGGGAGGGGTCACGGGCGGGCTCGGTGCAGGAAAACCCACCATGATAGGTCACCCGCCCTTTGTGCGCAGTCCCCACATAATGGGCGCGCCATGACCACCCCGCAGCCCCTGCCATCCACCCTGTTCACCACCGACCAGCAGGCCGGGGAGGCGCGCTTTGAAGCGTGGCGCCAGAGCATCTCGGTGGTGTTTGACGTGGCGCCGCTCGTGCCCCAAAGCATTGCGGCGTTCCAGGCCACCGTGCATGCCACCCACCTGGGGCATTTGCTGGTGGGCGACCTGCACTTTGCCGAGCAGCAGTTCCTGCGTGCCCAACCCCGGGTGGTGCGCGACGGGCTCGACCATTACCTGGTGCAGTGGTACCGCACCGGCGGCTTTGTGGGCCAGCGCGACGGGGACACCGACATCGAGGTGCGCCCTGGCGACATCGCCATCCTGGACCTGGGCCGCACCCTGCGCACCTTTGCGCGCGCCTCGCATGTGATGACCCTGATCGTGCCGCGCGAGCTGCTCCACGAGGCCCTGGGGGTGCGTGACTCGGACCTGCACGGCACGGTGCTGCGCGGTGGCTCCGCACTGGGTGGCCTGCTGAGTGACCACCTGCTGTCGCTGCAGCGCCGCCTGCCCGGTGTTGCGCTGGACGACGCCCCCGCCGTGGCACGCGCCAGCGTGCAGATGCTGGCGGCCTGCGTGTTGCCCAGCGCCCGCACACTGCAGGGCGCCCGGGGTGCCATCGAGGGCGTGACGCTGCAGCGCATCCAGCAGCACATCCACCGCCACCTGGGGGCCGACCTGAGCGCCGACGCCCTGTGCCGCACCTTTGGCCTCTCACGCAGTGCGCTGTACCGGCTGTTTGAGCCTCTGGGCGGCGTGGCCCACCACGTGCAGCAGCGCCGCCTGCTGGCGGCCTACCAGGCACTGGCCAACCCGGCCAACCACCGCCTGCGCGTGGCCGAGGTGGCCAGCCGGGTAGGTTTTGCCAGCAATGCGCATTTCAGCCGGGCGTTCCGCACGGCGTTTGGCATCGCGCCCTCGGACGTGCGGACGCCCGGTGGCGCGGGTGCTGCGGGGCCACACCTGCCCACGGCGCAGGGCAGCTCTGCCGAATACGCCGCCTGGGTGCGCGGCCTGCAGGGGGCGGGCGCCACGGTCGGCTGATTTCCCTTTGCGCGCCCACCGAGGCGGGGGAGGCGCGTGGGACACAAGGTCAACAAAACGCAAACACAGAGGCAAGCCACCGCCGGGGGGCGCCCCTAGCATGGGCCCAGCCCTGCTCCGCTGACCTGCCTCCATGCCCCCCGCCATTACACTGCCACGCCGCAAACGCCTCACGCGCCACACCGCGACCTCCCGCCAGGCCTGGGCTGCGGCGGTGGCGTTGGGCGTGGCCCTGTCGGCGGGGGCCCGGGCCGAAGCCCCACCACCACCCCCTGAAAACACCACCGTGGCCCTGCTGGCCTCCCCGGGGGGGCAAGCGGCCCCGGAGCCCCGCCCCACCCCGGCGCAGGGGCCCCATGCCAGCGGCGCCCCCACATCCCACGATGGCTCCCACATTCCCACCCCCTTCGACAACCCATGGGCGCTGGGGCTGCTGGCCGTCCTTACTGCCTGGGTGTTGTGGATGGATCGCTCCCAAGGCGGGACAAAACCTGAAAGCCCGGAGCCCTCAGATCGGCTCTGACAGGCAGCCCGGGGGCCAATGGGCGAAAATCCCGCTTTTGCTTTTTTGGGCCTTAGCGCACACCGTGCCGGATTCTTCCTCCCTGCCAGCCGCAGCTGCCCCGCAGCCCTCTGCACCTGCCACCCCCATGACCGCGCTGGAGCGCCGCTCCAGCGTCAGCCTGGCCCTCATTTTTGCGCTGCGCATGCTGGGCCTGTTCCTGGTGCTGCCCGTGTTTGCGCTCGAAGCCCGCAAGTACCCTGGGGGTGACGACCCGGCGCTGGTGGGCCTGGCCATGGGCATCTACGGCCTCACGCAGGCAGTGCTGCAACTGCCACTGGGCATCGCGTCGGACCGTTTCGGCCGCAAGCGGGTGATCGTGCTGGGCCTGCTGGTGTTTGCGGCGGGCAGCCTGCTGGCCGCGCTGGCCGATTCGCTCACCGGGCTGCTGGTGGGGCGGGCGCTGCAGGGGGCAGGGGCGGTGTCGGCTGCCGTAACCGCCCTGCTGGCCGACCAGACCCGCGATGCCGTGCGCACCAAGGCCATGGCGCTGGTGGGCGGCAGCATCGGCCTGATGTTTGCCGTGGCGCTGGTGCTGGCCCCCGTGCTCACGGCCCAGGTCGGACTGGCCGGGCTGTTTGGGCTGACCTGCGCGCTGGCGCTGGCCGGTGTGGCGGTGGTGGTGTGGTGGGTGCCCCCCGAACCCGCCCAGCACCAGAACGCCCCCCGGGGGCGGCTGGCCGAGGTGTGGACCCAGCCCGACCTGCTGCGCCTGAACCTGGGCGTGTTTGTGCTGCACACCGTGCAGCTGTCCATGTGGGTCGCCGTGCCCGCGCTGCTGGTGCAGGCGGGCCTGGCCAAGGACCAGCACTGGCAGGTCTATCTGCCTGCAGTGGTGCTGTCGTTTGGGGCCATGGGCGGCCTGTTTGCACTGGAGCGCGCGGGGCGCCTGCGCGCTGCGCTGCTCGGGGCGATTGCCCTGGTGCTGGTGGTGCAGGCGGGTCTGGGGCTGCTCGCGGCCAGCGGGGTGCCGGCCACGCTGTGGGTTCTGGGGCCGCTGCTGTTCCTTTTCTTCTGTGGCTTCAATGCGCTGGAGGCCAGCCAGCCTAGCCTGGTGTCGCGCATGGCGCCGCAGCAGCTGCGCGGCGCGGCGCTGGGCACCTACAACACCCTGCAGTCCCTGGGCCTGTTCGCGGGGGGCGCGCTGGGCGGCGCCTTGGTGAAATGGGCCGGGGCCCCGGGGCTGTTTGCCGCCACCGCCGCCCTCACGGCCCTGTGGCTGGTGCTGACCTGGCCGCTGCGCCCGGTGGGGCGCGGCGGGCACTGACACCGGCGCCCACGCCCGGCCAGCGCGTGCCCCTTTCCCCCTCGGTTGCGGCACAATGGCGCGTTTGGCGCCCGGAATCCCTCTCCAAATCCGGCGCTTTTCTCCTTTTAAGGCAAAGACAGCACCATGGCATCCGTAAACAAAGTCATCATCGTCGGCAACCTGGGCCGCGACCCTGAAATGCGCACTTTTCCCAGTGGCGACCAGGTGGCCAACGTGACGATTGCCACCACCGACAAGTGGAAAGACAAGCAGACCGGCGAAATGAAAGAAGCCACCGAGTGGCACCGCGTGGTCTTCAATGGCCGCCTGGCCGAAATCGCCGGTCAGTACCTGCGCAAGGGTTCTCAGGTCTATGTGGAAGGCAGCCTGCGCACACGCAAGTGGACCGACCAGAACGGCGTGGAAAAGTACAGCACCGAGATCCGCGCCGACCAGATGCAGATGCTGGGCAGCCGCCAGGGCATGGGCGGTGGTGGCCAGGGTGGCGGTGGCCAGCAGGGCGGCGGCTACGACGATGGCTACGGTGGCGACCAGGGTGGCTACGACCAGGCCCCGCGCCGTGCGACCCCCGCACCCCGACCCATGGCAGCGCCCGCGCCACGCCCCGCCCCCGCACCGGTGGCGCAGGCCCCGCGCGCAGCGTCCGGCTTTGACGACATGGACGACGACATTCCGTTCTGATCCCCGGCAACGCGTCGATTCCCAGGCCCACACCCGCAAGGTGTGGGCCTTTTTCTTTGGGCGCTGCACTTCAAAACGTAGCAACTCGCAACAAGAATCACTTCGCATGGCACGGAAAAACAGCGTGCTCCATGCACCGCCCGCGTGCTTTTACAACGGGGCGCAGGCGCGCCGCTTCTCCGTTTTGTCCAGTGCGACAGCGCCGCCACGGATCAACAACTTCTTACATCCGATACGGAAATTTCGCAGATCATCGCGGCCTTGCTCGCAAAGAGGCGCAAAGCCCGGCGGCAAGCAGTTACCAAAAATCAATATTCCAACTGAAGAGAGAGGGTTGCCATGCCTGGATTCGTCCGCAAGATTCTGATTTTCATCACCGGCTATGCCTGGCTGCTGCTGCTGGCCGGGCCCGGCCTGATCGGGCTGTCGGTGTACAGCGGCTGGAAGGCCGAGGGGGACCACGCCTATGTGGCGCGCGAAAGCCTGCAGACCGTGTCGGGCACCGTGACACAAGCCGCAGAAGTCACCGTCAAGCGCAAGCGCCGCGCCACCAAGAAGTACTACGAAATCAGCGTGCAGCCCGACACCGCCGGTGCCGAGGTGCGCAAGCTGCGCATCGACTACAGCACGCCACAGCAGCTGGTGGGCAATCTGATCGATGAAAAGGTCACCGCCCTGGTGGACAGCAGCGACCACGACCTGGTCTACGAAATCTCGGCAGCTGGCACACCCGTGATCAGCTACGACACCACCAAGCAGCGCCTGCAAGCGGAAGCCACATCGTCGGCCAAGTCCTTCAGCGGCGCGGGCACCTGGGTCCTGGCGATCCTGCTGACGCTGGTAGGTGCCGCCGGTGTCTGGTCCAACCGCAAGCTGCGCGCCGCCGACGAGGCCCAGCAACTGGCCGCCGCCTGACGGCCACACCCCATAACAAAGAGAGGGAGGGAGGGGCGCCCACGTGGCGCTCCTCCTGAGTTTTTTGCACACGCAGATCCAAAGGAGGACATCACCATGAACCCCAATGCACTTTCACCGCAGACCCCGTCCGGCGCGCCCATGGAGCGCCGCGACTTCATCGTCTCGACCTACAAGCACCTGGGCGTGGCCATGCTGGCTTTTGTCGTGCTGTCGGCCGTGCTGATGGCCAGCGGCTTTTCGAACACCACGGCCAAGATGCTGATGGCCAGCGGCAACAAGTTCATCTGGCTGGGCGTGATGGGCGCTTTCATGCTGGTGGGCTGGTTGGCCTCCCACCTGGCGGACAACGCCGAGAACCCGCAGACCCAGCTCATGGGCCTGGGCATCTACGTGCTGGCCGAGGGCCTGATCTTCGCGCCCATGTTCGGCATCGCCCAGCTGGTGGCGCCCGGCGCCATTGGTGCGGCGGGCTTCATCACGCTGCTGCTGGTGGGCGCGCTCACCTGGACGGCGTTCAGCACCAAGACGGACTTTTCCTTTTTGGGCGGCATCCTGAAGGTGGGTGGCCTGGTGGCGCTGGGCACCATCATTGCGGGCGCCATCTTCGGCTTCAAGCTGGGCATCTGGTTCTCGGGGATCATGGTACTGTTTGCAGGCGCCTGCGTGCTGTACGACACCTCGCGCATCATCCACGACTACCCTGCCGACCGCCCCGCCGGTGCCGCGCTGCACCTGTTTGCCTCGATTGCGCTGATGCTCTGGTATGTGCTGCGCATCCTGATCAGCCTAGCGACCAACGACGATTGATCTGACAGGCTGCTGCCCTTGGTAGTGCAGCCTGCAGACCCCATGAGGCCGGACACATGCAAAGTGTCCGGCCTTTTTCTTTGGCATGCCGCAATGCCCATGCCAAAGTGCTCAGCGTCGCTGGATGTGTATCTATTTGTAGCCATTACTTGCATAGCTTTTCGGCGCACCGTCCCGGAGTGTTGGTGCGGGTATGTCAAAGCAGGCGCAACAGGCGTGCGCGCAATGCCTGGAAGCGTTTTCCAAAGGCCTCCCGACCCATAGCTGGCACAATTAGATACAGCGGCTTGGTGCATGCACTCGTGCATGGGCCGGGTGGTCTCTCTGGTTGAATGGCGCGTTCCTCAGCGGCCAGCCGTGCGGGCCGCGCTCGCGCGGCGAGCATCCTGCCCGCCCACACTTCAGGGCGCCATTCCCGAACTCCTGTTATTCCCAGTTTCTTCGTTCTTTCCACTATGCGCAAAAACTCCTGGCTTTCCTTGACCTGTGCAGCCTTGCTCGCCAGCTGCGGTGGCGGCTCCTCCGATGGCGGGGACGTGGGTCCGGCACCCGGCGTACAGCAGTACCCGGGCGGTGTCTGGTCGGGCACGGTGGGCACAGGCGCCCTGCAGCGCCAAGTGTTCGGCTACATCGACCCAGGCCCGCAGGGAACAGGTGGCGAGTTCTACCTGGCCCGTGAGGCAGCCAGTTCTGCGGGATACGACGGGCTCTATGGGCGACTGAACGTGGACCTCACCACGGTGCTGGCCACTGGGGTTACCTACTTCTCAGTGCGGGACGGCAAATTCGCAACCAACGTGACCCTGCGGGGCACTGCATCGGCCAGCACAACCACGGGACGCACCAATGCCATCAGCGGCAACTACAGCGACCCCGTCGCGACGGCTGCAGCCACCGGGTCTACGACCACCTTCAAGCTCAACTACAGCGATCTGAACAACCACCCCGCGCGGCTGTCACTCATGGAAGGCACCTACCGAGGCGGCGGCGTGTTCGGGGGCAGCTGGGTGTTGTCCATCACCGCACAAGGCGCGCTCACCGGGTCAGTCGGCGCCTGCGCGGTCACCGGCACAGTGATTCCGCGTGCCAGCGACTCTGCCGTGTACGGCGTGTCTATGAATCTCTCGGGCAACGAAACGCTGTGCGCCGGCGCCGGCACCACGCAGTCGGGCGTGGCAGTTCTCAAGTTCGACGTGAGTGCCACAGAGCGCAGCGGCATCTGGATGATGACCCGCAACGCCACCGGCCCGGCAAACACATTCGTGCTGGAAGGCAAGGCTGACGGCCCGAACAACCCGACGCCCGCTCCCACGGCCCAGAGCGCGGCAGGCAACTGGACCGGGACGGTCAGCGGTGCGGGTGCGACGTCGGTGTCTGCCGCCGTGCTGCCCGACGGCGGCTACTTCTTCTACCGCCCCATCGGCGCTGGCTACGACGCCCTGTACGGCACGCTGCTGGTGGCCGCCGGCAGCAGTCTCGTCAGCTCGAACGACGGAGCCTACTTCAACCACCAGAACCCGCTGGCAACGCAGTACACCGAGTCGATGGTGCTCAGCGGTGACGCGCGCACTGGCGTGAGCTTCGCCGGCACCTACGCCAACCCCACCCAGGGCAGCGCCGCGACATCGTTCTCGATGGTGCCCGACACCACCTTCCCGTACAACGCGCTGCTGTCCTCGTCGGTCGCACGCCTGGCAGGCACCTACGGCAGCCCATCCATCGGCTTTGGCGGCACGAGCATGACCCTCACGCTCAACGCGCTGGGTGAGATCAAGGGCACCACCAGCAGCGGCTGCGCACTCACCGGCATGGTCGTTCCGTACGAAGGCGGCGGCAACAACCTCTACCGCGTGCAGAACCTGGCCTATACCGGTGGCGGCTGCGCGTTCAACAGCTCGCCCAACCAGTCGGGTGTCGCATCCGCCCGCTTCGACGCTGCGGGCCAGGTTGTGACGGGCCTGCGCGTGCTCACCGCTGCGCGCACCTTGACGGGCCAGCGCTTCCAGACGATCTTCATCGGTACACGCTGAAGGAGGAGACGCTGAGACATCTTGCCCCAGGCCACTGCGCCGCACACAGCACCAAAAAAAGCCCCCCGATACCTCTGGCACTGAGGGGCTTTGCAATGCGCCTATCTGTCCGCACAGCCGACAGGCCACCACCAGGACCGGCCCGGGCAGCGTCTAGTGCTCAGTTCGCGTATGGAGAGCGTAGCGGATTCACCGGGAAAGCCTGTAGGCCGTTGTAGGGCTGGAAGGCATAGCGCACATACAGGCCACCGGCGAACTCGCGGTAGTTGCGTGCGTTGTTGAGCGCCAGGTGCCCCCCCAGGAACACCTGCGGGTGCATCTGGTACTCCATGGCAGCCCCCAGGTTGTAGCCCAGGCCCGTGCGGGACTGGCCAGGGTAGATGGCGGTGGCGCCGGTTTCACCGAACGCCAGCGCATCGCTGGCCGCCGCAACCGCTGCAGCTTGGCGCGAGGGGCTGTTGGGGAAGTAGGGGGCTGCGTCCTCCTTGAAATACTGCACGCCTACTGAACCCTTGAGCTGGTAGGACAGGCGACCATTGCGCTGGGCCCACTCGATGGGGATACCGAATGAGAGGAACTGTTGCGGACTGAAGTACCCGCCATGGCCCACCGTGAAGTAACGCAGATTGCGCTGGTACGACAGCCCCGTGAAACTCAGGCCAGCGGTCAGATCTGCGTTGGGCGTGCGATGCACGTGCCAGTACATGCCACCGCCGGCTTCTACGCGTGCGTTGCTGCGCACGCGGGTACCAGTCAGCCCGTGCAACGAGCCGTATCCGTACACGCCCAGTTCGCCGTCGTCCCAGGTCAGGTCCACACGGCCACCGGTGGCAGACACGCCGCCCCAGCGGTCGCCGGTGCGAGCATCGCGGGCGCCAGCGAAGGACAGCAGGCTGTCGGTCACAGGGCGTCGGGACAGATCCACGGCCATGGTCAACTCGTTGTTGATGGGCATGCGATAGCGCACGCCACCTGTCACGTCCGCCTGGCCAAAGCCCAGCGGCGTGGTACCGATGTCAGCCTTGAAGTTTCCGGATTCATAACCCACGCTCAGCCCAATCCCACTGTCGCTCTGAGAGCCTGGAGCGCGCTCGGGCATGTCCAGGGCCGTGACTGGCCCGCCCCCGAATCGACTGATCGTCCCGTACGGCGAGCCCGGCGAGCCGGCGCTCGCGCCCGTCGGCGTCACACCCAGGATGAGGTGTCCATCGCCCACGCTCATCTTGAGCTGTACCGGCGCTTCGATCTCGGAAAGCTGGCTCATACCCGCCTCGCCCTGCCGGGCGCGGGCCGTAGCCCCCACGGAGAAGCTGCTGATCTGGCTTTGCTGCACCTCGCGCAGCTCATCGCGCGCGGTACGCGGGCGCGCGGGGTCCGGCACGGCATTCACTGTGCCTGCGCTGGACCACACGGACGGCTGGGCCGTCGCAGGCGCCCGCTGCATCTGCAGTTGTGCAGAGGGCTGCATGCCCGGGTAGCCCGCATAGCCTTGCGCGGGAGGAATGTAGCCTGCAGCGGCATTCTGCTGCGCTGGCACTGCACCGGGGGTATGCACAGGCGCATAGGCAGGCACGATGGCCGCCCCGGTGCCGCCCGTGGCGGTCGCTGAGGAGGCCGATGACACAGGTGCTTGCCGCCGCGTCGGGGCCACGGCCGCGCGGGTAACCGTAGGCGTCGCTGCCGTGCTACTGCGCCGCGCTTCCGCGGACGAAGATGAAGCCGCCTTCTCGGCGGCGGGGGCCTCGCTGGCCACTTCCGGGTAATAGTTGGCCGGGGTCAGGGGCGGCGCGACCGCCATCTGCGGAGCGGGAGCAAACCGGCTGGCCCCGGCCGGATCGGGGATGTAGAGCCCCGCCGTTGCATTGCTGCGTGCCACGGGTTGTGGCGCGTACTGCATGGGCGTGTAGCCCACCGGGGAGCGCGCCACGGCGGCAGCGCCCGGTACGGTCAGCCCGCCACCCACACGCTGTGGCTGCAGCCCGGCACGTTGGGCAAAGGGGTTGCCCGAGCGCCCGGGCCCTGCTGCCACGCCGCTGGCGGCCAGCACGGCGTCGCGCTGGGCGTTTTCAGCGGCCACGGCGGCGGTGAAGAATTCGGTGGCCTTGGTGTTCTTGCCCTGCGCACGGTACAGGCGCCCAGCCGCCGTCAGCACCTCGGGGTCGCGCGGTGCGCGTGCCAGCGCCACGGACAGCAGCGACTCGGCATAGGCGTAGTCCTTCGCACCGGTGGCCATGGCTGCGGTCTGCAGCAGCAGGGGCACGTCGGTGGGCGAGCGTTCCAGCAGCCGCGCGTACAGCGCCTGGGCAGGTGCGTAGTCGTTGTTGGCCGCATACATGCGGGCCAGGGCCGCCATGGCCAGGGGGTCGTCCGGTTGCTCGGCCAGCAGCGGGGCGATGGTGTCGTAGGCGGCCACCAGGTCGCCCGCCTCGCGCAGGCCATCGGCCTGGCGCACGATGTAGGCGCGGCGGATGTCGGCGAAACTGCGGCGCTCGCGCTCGCTCATGGGGGCGTTCTGCAGCTGGCGCAGGATGCCTGACAGCTCCACGTCCTGCTGCGTCTTGAGCAGCGTGGCCGCGTACTGCAGCCGCAGCCCCACATCGGGCCGGGGCGTGCGCGCCAGCACCTGGCGCACCATGCCCAGCGCACGCTGCGGCTCACCCGCATCGGCGTAGGCCAGGGCCAGTGCGCCCAGCAGTTCGGTGTCCTGCGTGGCAAACGATTCGGCCTGGGCCAGGGTGGCCAGGGCTTCGGACTGCCGGCCCTCGGCCGCCAGCGCCGATGCGGCAGCCGCCTGCACATGGACCCAGACGCGCTTTTGCAGTGCGGCGATGTCGCGGGTGCGGTGTTTTTCAGGAATGCGGTCGAGCAGCGCCAGGGCGCCCGGCCAGTCGCTGGCTTCGGACGCCAGCAGCGCGCTGGCATAGAGCGCCTCGGGCATGTTGGGGTTGGAGAGCAGCAAGCCGTCCATCACGCCCCGGGCCTCGGCCACGGCGCCCAGCCGCAGGTACAGGCGGGCGAGGTCCAGGCGCACCCAAGGGCTGGCCGGGTCATTCAGCAGCGCGTCTTCCAGCGCCGCGCGCGCGGCCGCGAGGTCACCACGCTCCGTGGCGGCCCGGGCCTGGCCCAGGGCCTGCGCAGCGCGCAGACGCCCCAGGGCTCCCACCTTTTCCTGCTGCGAGGGCGAGAGCTTCTCGACCAGAGCCAGCGCCTCGACGGCCTTGTTGTTCTGGGCGAGCACGCCCACCAGGCCCCGCACGGCATCAGGGTTGTCGGCCTGCCGCGCCAGCACCCGGCGATAAGCCGCCTCGGCTGCGTCGTACTGACCAGCTTCCACCAGCAGGTCGGCCAGGTCGGTCTCGGCCGTCACTTCTGCGGGGTTGAGGCGCACGGCCTGTTCCAGCGTGCGGCGTGCGGCAGCGGTGTCGCCCCGCTCGCGCTCGCTGGTGGCCTGTTCGACCAGGCTCCAGTAGGTGGCACTGTCCAGCGCCTGCTTCCAGCGCGCGGCCGAGCCGGCGCGCGAGGCGCGCTCCAGCAGCCCCCGGGCATCGGCAAACCGCTCCTGGCGCAGCCGCAGGATGCCCAGGCCACCCAGGGCATCGCCGTCGCTGGGGCGCGTTTCGAGCACCTGCAGGAACGCAGCTTCTGCCGCGTCCAGCTCGCCATCCTCCAGCGCCTGGAACCCGGCCGTGGTGCGCAGGCGCAGCGGGTCTGTCGCCACAGGGCGGCTGGCCACCTGGCTCTGCTTTTGCAGGTTCTGGGCCTGGGCCAGGCGTGTCTGCACGGCGGAGTCGCCGGGGTTTGCGCGCAGGAACTCCTGGTACAGCGGGATGTCGGCCGAGCGGTTGCCCGTCCAGGCCAGCGCCTTGCGCCAGCTCTCGGTGGCAGCCTTGCCCACATCGGGGCGGCCCGCCAGGCGTGCCAGCTGCGCGATGCCATCGCGGCGGGTGGATTCGCGGTAGGTCAGGTGCTGGGCCAGGGCCAGCGCGATCTGCGGGTCTTCGGGGGATTCCTGCGCCAGGCGGCTGAGGCCCCGGCGGGCTTCGTCCCAGCCTCCGGCCGTAGCGCCCAGGGTCTGGTAGTACTCCAGCGCCAGCGGCCCGGTGGGGGGGCGCTCGCCCAGCGCGGCCTGGTAGGTGCTCAGCGCCTGGCTGGCCTGGCCGCTGCGGGCCTGCTGGCGTGCGGTCTCGATCTGGGGTGCGCTGCGCCCGGTGCGGATGGATTCCTGCAAACGGCTCACCAGCGGGCTGCGCGGGTGCGCCGCCTGCAGCTGCGTCAGGTAGCGCTGCGCGCCTTCGGGGCGCTGTGCGTTCAGTTCGACCAGCGCCATGCCATACAGCGCCTGGGCGTTCTGCGGGTTCAGGCGCAGCAGCTTCTGCCAGGCTTCACCAGCGCGTTCGGTATCACCGCGTTCCTGCCAATACTGCCCCTGGTCCAGCAAGGTCTGCTCGGCCCCAGTTTGAGCCCAGGCGGCAGTGGGTGCCATCAGCGAGGCCAGCAGGCCCATGGCGAGTGTGTGGTGGTGACGACGACGTTTGGAGGACATGCCTACCTTCTCCCTGCGAGTCTCCCGGCCGCCAGGGCCGGGAGGGTGTTGCGTGATTCCGAATCAGCGGGGCGTGCCACGCACGGCCTCAGCCCTTCTTTTGCTGTTTCAACCGGGCGCGGGCCCGGGCCCGCAGCGACAGGTACATGATGATGGCCACCAGCACCGCCGCCGAGACCCCCAGCAGGATCAGCAGCAGCGGATTGCGCGAGAGATACCACTGCGCGTACAGCAGCGGTCCCAGCTGGCCCACATGGTAGTTTTTCTCGGCCACCAGGCTGTCCACCTGCTTGCCACGGATCACCGTGGTGCTCCCCTGCACCTTGGTGACCGCGTCGGCATCCAGCAGCGCATCCATCACCTGGGCCAGGCCCGCAGGCTGGTTGCTGGCCACCAGCACTACGCTGCGGCCGCTGCGCAGGGGCGATTCAAACCCCGCAATGAACGCGTCGGTGCTGCTGCTGGAAAACGCCACCTGGCTGCGGTGCGCGCGGGTGCCCGATTCATCCTCGAAGCCCCACCAGCGCAGCATCCGCTGGGCCAGGTCCGCGAGCTGGAAGCTCTTGGCATCGCCTTGCAGCGCCGCCGGGATGGCGCTGGCCCACTGCTTGAGCAGGGGCTGGTTGCCACCGCCCGAGGAGATGACCAGCAGGTCCTTGTCACCCAGGCGATCAACCTGCTGCGCCTGCGCCACCGTCACGCCCAATGCGGGGAACCCAGTGACACGGCCCATGAGGCCCATGAGCCCCAGGTAGGTGCCCAGCTCCTGCACGCCCGCCTTGTCGGGCATGACCACGGCCGACTCCGACAGGTCAGCCATGCGCGTGAACGGAAAACCGGCGTTGCCGAACGCGGCCAGGTCCGGCATGGCGATGAAGTGGGGGAAGCCAGAGATGTCGATGGTGGAGTCGGCCTCCACCGAGCCCCGCACGTTGTCGAGCGGCACGTCCTTGCAGGCGCCCTGCTTGACCACGTCGTAGTAGTAGTGCATTTGCAGCTGCGACTGGGCGGGCAGCTTGAACAGCGGGATGTGGAGCTTCTCGCGCTCGGGCACCGTTTCGCCTGCGGGCATCACCTTGGTGAACCAGCGGTCCAGCGTGCCTTGTTCTTCATGGTTCACGGCCCGCAGGGGCAGTGAGCGCAGGAACTGCTGGTTCACGTTGATGTTGAGCGTGGACTTGTCGGCATTGGGGCGCGGCGTGTAGCGATAGCGCAGGTCCACCGGAATGCCCTTCTGGCGCCAGCCGAACAGGTCGGGCGGCAGGAAGAAGTTCACTCGGATCAGGTCGGGCGAGTAGCCAGACACATTGAGCGCCTGGGCGTCGGCCAGTTCGCCAAACTTTACGGGTCTGTCGCTAGCCAGCCAATTCGGTGCGTCGTAGGGCTTACGGGGCTTGAGCTCAGTAACCTCGGTGATGCGCGCGAGCGGACCGGACAAGGCCGAGGAGCCGATCGCCAGCGCCTTGGCCGCCACGGCCAGCTCAGTATCGTCGCGCCCCATGACCAGCAACAGCTTGCCGTTGCGGTCGGCAGGGTGGCTGACCACAGCCACGGTGGGGCCCGAGATTTCGGGCAGTGCCAGGCCTGCGGGCGCCTGCGCCCGGCCAGCCACCATCACCACGGCGTTGCCACGCGCAGGCAGCTCGCCGATGAGGGACGGGAACTTCGCGCCACGGAAACCCGCCAGCGCGCCAAACCACGACGACATCGTGCCCGCCGCCTGCAAGGTGCCCGCATTGGGCGCGGCACTGAACACGATGGGGAGTTCCAGCGGCCGCACGTCCCGGCGGTCAAAGAAGGGCTGGGGCAGCAGCGCCAGGTCGTTGGTCTGCGCCACCGGGGCCACCGTCAGCTCCAGCACGCTGTCGTTGCCGATGTTGGCCCACAGGCTGGAGTGCAGCGGGTCTTCACACTCCATGGTGTAGTGGCCGATGAGCTGCAGGTTCAGCCGGTTGAACTCGGTGATGAGGCGCGGCGGGATGGTGATTTCGCGCTGCAGGTTCTCACCGGCCTGCTGGGTGGTCACAGGAATCGTGGCCGCCACCTGTTCGTTCACCAGCACCTTGATGTGCGACAGGTTGGTGAGCAGCGCAGGCGAGTACGAGTAATTGAGCTTGAGCTTGGCGCCAACCACCACTTCATCGTTGCGCACGCTGAAGGCCACGCCACTGGTGCCGTCTACCCCCCGCAGCTGCAGCGGAAACAGTGCGCCCAGCTCCTTGAGGCTGGCACGGTGCACACGCACCCCCGACTCGGCAGGCGGCACGGCCACAGGGGCCGGCGCGGCCAGCGGTGCGGGGGCGGCTGCCAGCTGCGAAACGGGCGCTGCGGCCCCCGCCAGCACCAGGGCGAGCATGGCAGGCAGCATGCGCTGGCGGGGCAGCCGCGCTGTCGGACGTCGTGTGGAAATCATGGTGAGGGAGAAGTCTTGGAAAACAGGGAAAGGCTGAGAGCGTGTTGTGCACGCTCTAGCGGGGCTTGAGGGATTTGAAAGCTGTGGCAGTCAGCTGCCCCATGCCACGCAACCCGATCACGATCACGCTCTTGAGCGAGCGCAGCGGCTTGTCGCGCTGGCCCGTGCCCCAGGTGGCGATCCAGGCGTCGGCGCGCGCAAAGGTGAGCGAGGCCAGTTCGGCCTGCTGATGCAGGCTGAGGTTGTCGAATTTCACCCCCAGGCGACCCTTGCCGCTGAACGTGACAATGGCCGGGAAAACGCCTTCCTCGTCCGAGCGGAACAGCGACACCGCCAGGCGGCTGCCCATGGGGATATCGACATCGGGTGGCACCGCCAGCCCCAGGCCATGCTGCGAGAAGTCTTCGGTCTTGCACACCAGGGTGCGGCCGTTCTCGAAACGGATCACAGCTGGCAGGCTGGCCGCCACGCGCGGCGTGCCCCGGATCTGGCGCGTCTCGCTGGCCACGGCCACACTGGCGCCCAGCAAGATGATGTTGTAGACGGTCCACACCATGTTGATGACCAGCGTGGTGGTTTCGTCGCCGGCCGACGAGAACAACTTCCAGACCCCGACCGCCATGCCAACCAGGTTGATCAGCAGCAGCACCACGTAGGGACGGGCGATGGTCCAGTCGAAGTAGGCTTTTTCGATCACCCCGCCTTTGGCCGTGACGTTGAACTTGCCTAGCTTGGGGTTGATGGCAGCCACCAGCACGGGCCGCATGATGTACCAGGCCAGCACCGACTCGTACACCTCATTCCAGAACGAATGGCGAAACCGCCCCTGGATGCGCGAGTTGGTCACGCTGGCATGGGCCAGATGCGGCAGGGCATAGGCCGTGATCATCAGCGCGGAGGCCTGGAACACATGCGCACCAAAAAACAGGTAGGCCAGCGGCGCCGTCAGAAAAACCAGACGTGGCAAGCCGTAGAAGAAGTGCAGCATCGCATTGAGATAGCACAGCCGCTGGCCGAACTTGAGCCCCTTGCCGAACAACGGGTTGTCGGTGCGCGCAATCTGCGCCATGCCCCGCGCCCAGCGGATGCGCTGGCCCACATGGCCCGAGAGGCTCTCGGTGGCCAGGCCTGCAGCCTGCGGCACTTCGAGGTACGCCGTGTTGTAGCCCAGGCGGCTGAGCTTGAGCGCCGTGTGCGCATCCTCGGTCACGGTCTCCACCGCGATGCCGCCCACCTCCAGCAGCTCCTTGCGGCGGATGATGGCGCAGGAACCGCAGAAGAACGACGCGTTCCACAGATCATTGCCGTCCTGCACGATGCCGTAGAACAGCTCGCCCTCGTTGGGCATGCGGTGGAAAGTGTCCAGGTTGCGCTCGAAGGGATCGGGCGAGAAGAAGACGTGTGGTGTCTGCAGCATCACCAGGTTCGTGTCCTTGAAGAACCAGCCCATGCACACCTGCAGAAAGGAGCGCGTGGGGATGTGGTCGCAGTCAAAGATCGCGATGTACTCGGAATGCGTGACCTTGAGCGCCGCGTTGATGTTGCCCGCCTTGGCGTGGTGGTTGTTGTCGCGGATCAGGTAGCCCACGCCCAGCTCTTCACAGAACTCGCGGAATTCGGTGCGGCGGCCATCGTCGAGCACGTACACATGCAGACGGTCTTTGGGCCAGTCCAGGCTCATGGCCGAGAACACCGTCTGGCGCACCACTTCCAGCGGCTCGTTGTAGCTGGGGATGAACACATCCACGCTGGGCCAGGTGCTCACGTCCGCCGGCATGGGCACGGGGCGGCGCTGCAGCGGCCAGGCAGTCTGGAAGTAGCCGATGAGCAGCACCGCAAACGCATACAGCTCGGCCAGCACCAGCCCGTAGCCGAAGGCTGCGTCCATCCAGTGCGTAAACCCGATGGTGTCGGTGAAGCGCCAGTAGATGTAACGCGACGATGCCGAAATCGACAGCACGATCATGGCCAGCGTGGACAGGCGCCCCGGGGTCTTGCTCAGCAGCAGCGCGGCCGCAAACGAGCCCAGAGAGAACAGAATCTGCCCCTGCAGGTCCAGCGGCACGCTGATGACCAGCCCCATCAGCAGCGCACTGAACACCACGGCCACCACGCGGGCCGTGGGGTGTTGCCAGATCTCCCAGCCCGTGATGGCATGCACCACCGTGCGCCAATGCGCCTGAGGGCTGTGAGAATCGGCGTCGGCAACTTCGTCGGCCTGGGGCCGCTGGTCCACGCTCATCGCGCTGCCCCCGGCAGTGACAAGCCCAGGCGCTGGGCCAGCACCTGCGCACACTTGCGCAGGTCGTCAGCCGCCTGGCCATGGGTGTCGTACTCCAGCACGCTCTGGTCATAGGCCAGGGCCTCGCGCACCGCCTGGTCTTCGTGGATCACGCCGATCAGCCGGTCGCCCAGGCTGTCCTGCATCACGCGGGTGATGTCCTTGGACAGCTGACGCGCACCATCGGCCTGGTTCAGCACATGCAGGGTTCCGGCAAAGTCAGGGCGTGGTGTGCAGTAGGTGTGTACCAAGCGCTGCATCAGGGCCAGCGCGGCATACGACGCCGCATCGGGCAGGTTGACCACCACCACCACTTGGGCTGCCGTGAGCGCCTGCTGCATATAGGCCGAGGGGCCCGGCGGCGTGTCGATGAACACCAGCGCATCGGGGGGCAGATCCAGGCTTTGCAGCTGCTGCGCAAGCCAGTCGGGATGGGCCTCCAGGTGCCGCTCAAAGGCCACGCGATCGGCCTCGTTCACCACCCCGTAGGGCAGCACGTGCACCCCTGAAGGGCTTGGTTGGCAGACCGAAGCCCAGCTGTCGCCGGACAGGCTGGCGCGGGAGACCCCGGCAAGGGCCCCCGGGTCGGCTCCGAAGTGCAGGCCCAGCGCGTTCTGCGGGTCCAGGTCCACCACCAGCACCGTCGGCGCGCCTTGGTGTTGCAGCGCCGTGGCCAGGTTCGCGGTCAGGGTGGTTTTGCCCACACCGCCTTTGGCAGAAACAACAGCAACCACCTTCATGGCTGGCCCTTGCGAGGCTGCCAGGTGGCAGCAGGCCGGGGTGATGGCTCTCCGGCCAGGCGCGCAAACACCGAGGGCAGGTCGGTGGGCAGCGGATCGGGCGCTGCAGCGGGCGCATCGCGCAGGGTGGCTGCGGCAGACGCATGCAGGCCAGCCAGTCCCGCCAGCGGAGAGCGCGCCGCAAGTGCGGGAGCGGAAGCAGAGGGTGCCAGGGGTGCAGATGCCTGGGCCATCGCTGTCGCCGAAACGGGCAGCGGGGCAGGTGCGGCGGCTGGTTGTGGTGCTGCGGCAGCGCCCCACAACGGCGCGGGGCTGTCACCGGCCCTCGGCGCGGCGGGCTGCGTCCAGCCTGCGGGAGCGGGCGCGCTGGCGACTGGCGCAGCCGGGTTCTGGGACGCGGGGGCGGGCGAGCCCCCGAGGCGGCGGTCCACCGCTGGCACGTCCCCGCTCACAGCACCCCGAACGGCGGACACCAATGGCCAGCGTTCACTGGAGCGCTGGTGCTCCTGCTTGCGGGCCAGCTCCTGGTAAGGGTCGGCCTTGCCTCCAAATTGCTGGAAGAGGTTCACGATATCGTCTGATTGCTTCACGGGTCACCGCCAATAGCAAAACCTGGAAAACCGGAGCCCGCAGGGCTCAGCGTGCCAGCAGGAAGTGGATGCAGCCCCAGGCATCCGCCGGGGCGGACTGGGCCACGCGAAGCTGGGCGGCGCCAGCCTGTTCGAACCAGCTTTGGTAGACCCCTTCGAGGAAGCCCCCGGACCATGGCGCATGGCCCGGCCCGAAAGCCGCCGACAAGGGCGAGAGGTCGTGGTGGATGTCCAGCTGTGCTGCAGCCTGCTGCAGGCGGACGCCACCCCAGCCGATGCGGTCCCACACCGCTGCCATGCTGCGCTGCAGGTCATCCAGGGTGGCACATGTCGGCAGGGGGTGCTCGGCCGCAAACCGTGTGCCCACCCGGAACATCAGCGCGCGCAGGTCTTCAGGCGGCAGCGCGGCAGCAAACTCGGCCGCCAGGGCCTGCAGGAACCCCCTCCATTGCACGGTGCACTGCTGATCGATAAGGCGTTGGGTGATGTCGGGGTTGGCTGGCAGGGAGGCAGTTGAAAACATGGCGTGCGCACGAGCAAGCTTCGGGCCCGATTCGGCGGCCCTCGCGGGGGGTGGACTCAAGGGAGATACCCCATGCATCGACTGATACATGTGGTTTCAAACAGGTTGTGCGGAATTCTAGGAGTCTTGCCCCCAAAAAAGCACTTTCAGCGGCCAGGCCAAAGGTGAACTTCCTTTAACGGCACCCTCCATGCCGGTGTCTGTGGGCACAACACCACACAATATAAGAAAAAACTATTGCAGAATCATTTCAATAGTCAAAACACCTACTGAAACCACCCAAGAGTCCACCCCTCGGGCACACAGGAATCAGGGCGCGGCGACCTGGATCACCCCACCCCCAAGGCACACCTCCCCGTCATACAGCACCGCACTCTGTCCGGGGGTCACCGCCCACTGGGCCTCGGGGAAACGGAGGGCGAAGCCGTCGGGCGCGGCCTCCAGGGTGCAGGCCGCATCCTGCTGGCGGTAACGTGTCTTGGCAGCATAGGCGCCCGGTACGGGTGCTTGGCCAGCGCACCAGCTCACATCCTGCGCCACCAGGTGGTGCGACAGCAGCCAGGGGTGGTCATGCCCCTGGACCACGCGCAGCGTGTTCTTTTCCAGGTCCTTGCGGGCCACAAACCACGGCTCGTGCGCGCCGCCACCACGTTGCGCCCCCTTTTCCTTCACCCCCCCAATGCCCAGGCCCTGGCGCTGGCCCAGGGTGTAGAAGGAGAGGCCCACATGCTGGCCCAGCTTGCGGCCCCGGTCGTCCAGGATGGGACCGGGCGCGTGGCTGATGTAGCGGTTCAAAAACTCGCGGAACGGCCGCTCGCCAATGAAGCAGATGCCGGTCGAATCCTTCTTCTTGGCGTTGGGCAGGCCAATTTCCTCGGCGATGCGGCGCACCTCGGTCTTGTGCAGCTCGCCCACAGGGAACAGGGTCTTGGCCAGCTGCGCCTGATTCAGGCGGTGCAGGAAGTAGCTCTGGTCCTTGGAGGGGTCCAGCCCCTTGAGCAGCTCGAACAGGCCGGAAGTCTGGTTCTGGCGCACGCGCGCGTAGTGGCCCGTGGCAATCTTCTCGGCACCCAGGCGCATGGCGTGGTCAAGGAACGCCTTGAACTTGATCTCGGCATTGCACAGCACGTCGGGGTTGGGCGTGCGGCCGGCCTGGTACTCGCGCAGAAATTCCGCAAACACCCTGTCCTTGTAGTCGGCCGCGAAGTTCACATGCTCGATCTCGATGCCGATCACATCGGCCACGGCGGCCGCGTCCACGAAGTCGATGTTGGACGAGCAGTACTCGCTGTCGTCATCGTCTTCCCAGTTCTTCATGAAAATGCCGACGACGTCATGGCCCTGCTTTTTGAGCAGGTAGGCGGTCACGGCCGAGTCCACGCCGCCGGAGAGGCCGACGACGACGCGGTGTTTAGTGGGTGCTGTCATCGCCCCGATTGTATTTTTCAGGCCGCCGTCGCCTTGCGCGGCCGCACAGAACGCGTAGCCACCAAGAGGTCATACAGCTGCTGCGCGGCGGGCGACAGGGTTTTGCCCCGGCGTTTGATGAGCCCCATCTGCCGCGTGACGATGGGCTCCACCAGCGGAATGCTCACCAGTGTGGGATGGTCCTTGCCCGGCATCGCCAGGCTGGGCACGGCCGCCACGCCCAGGCCGGCCTCCACCAGGCCCAGCAGCGTGGTCACGTGCTTGGCTTCGTACAGGCACTGGGGCCGGTCGGGCACGTTGGCCAGCGCCAGGTCCATGAGCAGGCGGTTGCCCGAGGTCTTACCCACCGACATGAAGTCGTGCTGCCCCAGCTCCGCCCAGGTCACCTTCTTGCGCCGCGCCAGCACATGGTCGCGCCGGCAGGCGGCCACAAAGCGCTCGGCCAGCACGGGCTTGAACTCGATCTCGGCCTCCTGGCTGCCGATGAAGTTGAGGCCAAAGTCCGCATCGCCCTGCGCCACGGCCACCAGCACCTCGTTGGCGCTGGCGTCATGCACCTTGACGCGGATCTTCGGAAACCGCTCGTGGTAGCGCTTGACCACCTGCGGCAGGAAGTAATACACGGCCGAGGGCACGCAGGCGATCGTCACCTCGCCCATGCGCCGCGCCGCCACGTCGCCCAGGCCCATGAGCATGCCGTCCAGGTCATCCAGCCACACGCGGGTCTTGCGCGCAAAGTCGCGCCCCACGGCCGTGAGCGTGACGCGGCGCGTGGTGCGGTCAAGCAGGCGCACACCCAGCGCTTCTTCGAGCTTGTCGATGCGGCGGCTGAACGCGGGCTGCGACAGGTGAATGGCGTCAGCCGCCGCGCGAAAGCTCTGCAGCTCGGCCACGGCCGCAAAGGCCTGAATGTCGGCAAGGTCGAATTTGTTGTTCATCGGGCGTCCTTCATGTGCGCTTGGGGGTGCATGCAGCGTTGCAAGCCGTGCATCAAACGATCAGAACATTGCAATTCGCGGCCTTGATTGGAGCATGTACAAGCTGCCTGAACCTATTGCACAGCATGCATCAATCATTGCCAACAATGCAATTCACAGATCAGCGAAGGCACAGCACCATGCCGATCCATGAGCACCAACATTCCTTGCGTTCTGATGCGCGGCGGCACTTCCCGGGGACCGTTCTTCCTCGCCGACTGGCTGCCGCGTGACCCTGAGGCCCGCGACCGCACACTGATTGCAGCCCTGGGCTCGCCGCATGAGCTGCAGATCGACGGCCTGGGCGGAGGCAACTCGCTGACCAGCAAGGTCGCCATCGTCTCGCGCTCCACGCAGCCCGATTGCGATGTGGACTACCTGTTTGCCCAGGTCAGCGTGCAGGAGGCCCGCGTGGACACACGCCCCAACTGCGGCAACATGCTGGCCGGTGTAGGGCCCTTCGCCATCGAGCAAGGGCTGGTCCCTGCAGACCGCGAAGGCCAGACCACCACCGTGCGGGTCTACAACGTCAATACCCGCTCCCGCATCGACGTGCAGGTGTGCACGGCGGGCGGCCAGGTGCACTACGACGGCGATGTGCGCATCGACGGCGTGCAGGGCACGGCCGCCCCCGTGCTGATGAACTTCCTGGACGCCTGGGGCGCCGTCACCGGGCAGATCTTTCCCACCGGCCAGCGCATCGACACCATCCAGGGCCTGCAGGTCACCTGCATCGACGCAGCGCAGGTGATGGTGCTGGTGCGCGCCGCCGACCTGGGCCTGCGCGGCGACGAGACACCCGCCGAGCTGGACGCCAACACCGCCTTGCTCGAACGCCTGGAGGCCCTGCGCCTCGAAGCAGGCCAGCGCATGGGCATGGGCGATGTGACCCACAGCGTGCTGCCCAAGCCGGTGATCGTGTCGCCGGGCACATCTCCAGGCAGTGTGGTGTCGCGCTACTTCACCCCCCACCAGTGCCACCGCTCGCATGCCGTCACGGGCGCGATTGGCGTGGCGGCGGCCTCGGTACTGCCGGGCACGGTGGCTAGCGACGAACGGCATGCACCCGCCGCCGGGCTGCGCCGCGTGGAAGTGCAGCACCCGGCAGGCCGCATCCAGGTGGAGGTGGAGCTCAGCGAGGTGGATGGCCAGTTCAGGCTGGTGCAGGCCGCACTGGTGCGCACCGCCCGAAAGATTCTGGAAGGCACGCTGTTTGTGCCCGAAAGCGCCCCCGCGCACTGAGCGCCCTTCCAACGGTTTCGACGATTCCAACCATGACGACAGGAGACAAACCATGACCCGTTCCATTCACTCCACCATGCGCCGTACGGCGCTGACCACCGCCGCGCTGGCGCTCGCGTCCAGCGCCCTCTGGGCTGCTGGCGCCGCACACGCAGCGTTTCCAGACAAGCCCATCACGCTGGTCGTTCCCACCGCCGCCGGTGGCGGCAATGACGGCATGGCACGTGTGGTGGCGCTCAAGCTCTCCACCCTGCTGGGGCAGCAGGTCATCGTGGAGAACAAGGCCGGGGCCAATGGCGCCATTGCGGCCGAATACGTGGCCCGTGCGGCACCCGACGGGCACACCATTTTGTTCGGCTACATCGGCACCCATGGCATGAGCCCCGCGCTACAGAAGCTGCGCTACGACCCCATCACGCAGTTCGAGCCGATTGGCATGGTGAGCTATTCGCCCACCCTGATGGTACTGAACCCCAAGGTGCCCGCCAAGACCGTGAGCGAGCTGGTGGCACTGACCAAGGCCAAGCCCACCGACTTCAACTACGCATCGGCGGGCAACGGCACGGCCCCGCACTTTTCGGCCGAAATCTTCAAGCTGGAAAGCGGCGCCCAGATGGCCCATGTGCCCTACCGGGGCGCTGCTCCCGCCATGAACGACACCATGGCCGGGCAGACGCAGGTGATGTTTCCCAGCCTGTTCTCGGCCTACCCGCATGTCAAGAACGGCAAGCTGCGTGCCCTGGCGCTGGCCGGGCCCAAGCGCTCGTCGCTGCTGCCCGATGTGCCCACGCTGGAAGAGGCGGGCGTCAAAGGCGTGGAGATCACCCAGTGGTATGCGCTGTTCGCGCCCGGCAAGACGCCACGCCCGGTGATCGACCTGCTCAACAAGACCCTGAACACCGCGCTGGCCGACAAAGACGTGGTGCGCCGCATCGAGGAGCAAGGCGCGGTGGTGGACACCAGCACGCCCGAGCAACTGGCCCTGACCGTGAAGCAGGAACTTGCCAAGTGGAAGGGCGTGGTGCTGAAGGCCCAGCTCACCCCGGACTGACTGGTGCCGAGGGAGGCCCAGCGGGTCGCGTGAGAGCCATGCTGCCCGCCCAAATTTCAACAACAGGAGACATGCATGAAGAAAATTGTGGCAGCGGCTTGCGCTGCATTCGTCGGCCCCTGCGCCATGGCGCAGAACGCGGACGTGACGCTGTATGGCGTGGTGGACCTGGGCCTGCGCAGCAGCAGCGGCCTCACCGCATCCAACGCCCCGGCACCGGGCTCCACCCACAGCCTGGGCAGTGGCATCCACACCACCAGCCGCTGGGGCCTGCGGGGCAGCGAAGACCTGGGTGGTGGCGCCAAGGCGCTGTTCAACCTGGAGAGCGGCCTCAACGCTGACACCGGCGCGCCCACCAACACCAGCAAGTACTTCGACCGGGCGTCGTGGGTGGGCCTGCAAGGCGGGTGGGGCACGCTGGCCCTGGGCCGCCAGACCACCACGCTGGCCGACGCCATCTCGCCCGTGGACCCGCTGGCCATGCGCTTTGCCAGCTTCAACCCCAACATCGGCGTGACGGCGCTGAGCCAGCATGGCCTGGGCATCGAATACGGCAGCGCAGGCGCCAATTCGGGCTCATACCGGCTCGACAACGCCATCAAATACACGGGCCGTTTCGGCGGCTTCACGGCACGTGCCATGTGGGGCATGGGCGAAGTCGCATCGCAGGCCTCGGCCCTGTCGTCACGCGGTGTGGGCCTGGCCTGGGCTGCGGACGGCTTTGTGGTGTCCGGCGCCTACCAGAGCTTCAACGACACCAACAAGCGCTCGCTGGACGCCACCACGCTGGGCGCCGCCTACCAGTGGGGCAGCGTGCGCCTGGCCGCCAATGCAGGCCGCAACAAGGCCGAGACGGCGGCGGGTCGCTTCACCGTGCAGCGCGTGTTGTCCGCCGGTGGCACCTGGGCGGCCACGCCCTGGGTGGACCTGACAGCGGCGTACTACAAGGTGGACCGCTCGCGCACTGGCGCCGCCGACGACGGCTACGGCCGTCTGGTGGCGTTTGCCGAATACAAGCTCTCGCGCCGCACCAAGGTGTATGCCGAGCTGGACAACACCCGCTGGCGCAACGGCTTCCAGGGTGCAGCCAACAAGGCGACCGCCACCGGTGTCTCTGCAGGCGTGGTGCACACCTTCTGAGGTGCAAGAGCCTGCTTGCTCTGTCATCGGGGGGCGGTTGCACCGGCACTGGTGGGACTGTGCGACCATCGCCCCATGGAACTGCGCCAGCTTCGCTACTTCGTCCGCATCGTCGAACTCGGCTCCATGGGCCGCGCCGCGCTCGACCTGCAAATGGTGCAGTCGGCCCTGAGCCAGCAGATCAGCCGGCTGGAGGGGGAGCTGAGCACGCGGCTCTTGCAGCGCACCAGCAAGGGCACCGTGCCCACCGAGGCCGGGCTGGCCTTTTTCCGCGAGGCGCAGCTCACCCTGCGCCATGCCGACCAGGCGGCGCGCGTCGCGCGCCAAGCCCGGCTGTCAGGCACCGTGACCGTGGGCCTGGCACCCACCACCGCCTCGGTGCTGGGCATCCCCCTGATGCGCGCCATGCGCGAGCGTTACCCCGACGTGCGGCTGCACATGGTCGAGAGCCTGTCGGGCCACCTCTCCAACATGCTCAACGCACGCCAGCTGGACCTGGCCGTGCTGTTCGATACCCAGCCCGCGCGCCGCTGGAGCGTGCTGCCGCTGCTGGACGAGCGCCTGTTCCTCATCCGCTGCGCCCACGGCGGCGCCAGCACCCTGCCCGCCAGGCTGCCCAGGCGCCTGCGCCTGGCACAGCTCCAGCACGAGCCGCTGATCCTGCCCACCGGTCCACATGGCCTGCGCAGCCGCATCGACGCCGCCTTCGCCACCGCCAAGGTTACGCCCCAGGTGGCGATGGAGATCGACTCCCTGGCCATGCTGATGGATGCCGTGAATGCGGGCCTGGGCAGCACCCTGCAACCCTGGGCCGCCGTGGGGCGCTACCCGGATGCCGCCACACGTTTTGGCCTGGCCGAACTGGCCGACGCGCCCGCCAGCCGCCCGGCCGCGCTGTGCAGCCTGTCCGACGATGAACTCTCGCCCGCCGCGCTGGCCACCCGCGTGGTGCTGGCCGATTGCGCGCGGACGCTGGTGCAGTCGGGCACCTGGGTCGGGGCCACGCTCGCGCAGGCTCCTGCATAGCCGCTCAAAGCAGCCTCAGGTCATCACGATCCGTGATGGCCCCTTGCCCATTCGGGCCTGCCCACACCGGGGCGAAATTCCTACAGTGGCGGCCACCCCCACGAATGGAAGACCACGGTGCCACATCACCCCACCCCTGCGGAACACACTGCGGTTGACGTGCTTGTCATCGGCGGTGGCAACGCCGCCCTGTGCGCCGCCCTCATGGCGCGCGAAGCGGGCGCCAGCGTGCTGCTGCTTGAATCGGCCCCACGCGCCTGGCGTGGCGGCAACTCCGCTCACACGCGCAACCTGCGCTGCATGCACGACGCGCCGCAGGACGTGCTGGTCGATGCCTACCCCGAGGAAGAGTTCTGGCAAGACCTGCTCAAGGTGACGGGCGGGTTGACCAACGAACACCTGGCGCGCCTGGTGATCCGTGAGTCGAGCACCTGTCGGCCCTGGATGCGCCGCCACGGCGTGCACTTCCAGCCCGCGCTGGCGGGCACGCTGCATGTGGCGCGCACCAATGCGTTCTTCATGGGCGGAGGCAAGGCGCTGGTCAATGCCTACTACCGCAGCGCGGAGCAGCTGGGCGTGCAGATACGGTACGAGGCGCCCGTCGAGCGCATCGAGATGGAGGGCCGCCGCTTCATTGCCGCGCACCTGGCGAACGGCGAGCGCATTGCCGCCAGAAGCTGCGTGCTGGCCGCTGGCGGGTTTGAATCGAACCGCGAGTGGCTGCGCGAAGCCTGGGGCCAGAACGAACGTGGCGAATGGCCGGCCGACAACTTCCTGATCCGCGGCACGGCCTACAACAAGGGAACGTTGCTCCGGCACCTGCTCGACGACCACGGTGCCGACCGCATCGGCGATCCCACGCAGGCGCACATGGTGGCCATTGATGCACGCGCCCCGCTGTACGACGGCGGCATCTGCACACGCATCGACTGCGTGTCGCTGGGCGTGGTGGTCAACCGCAACGGCGAGCGCTTTTATGACGAGGGCGAGGACTTCTGGCCCAAGCGCTATGCCATCTGGGGCCGCCTGGTGGCGCAGCAGCCGGGGCAGATCGGCTACTCCGTCATCGATAGCCAAGCCATCGGCCGCTTCATGCCGCCCGTGTTTCCGGGCGTGAAGGCCAACACACTGCCCGAGCTGGCCCAAAAGCTCGGCCTGACCCTGGACACGTTCATGCGCACGCTGACCGACTACAACGCCGCCTGCCGCGTGGGCCAGTTCGACCACACCACGCTGGACGACTGCCATACCGAAGGCGTGGCACCCGCCAAGACGCACTGGGCGCGACCCATCGACACCGGCCCTTTCTACGGCTACGCGCTCAAGCCCGGCGTCACCTTCACCTACCTCGGCCTGCACACCGACGACACGGCCGCCGTGCGCTTCAACAACCAGCCCAGCCCCAACCTGTTTGTGGCGGGCGAAATGATGGCGGGCAACGTGCTGGGCAAGGGCTACACGGCCGGTGTGGGCATGAGCATCGGCACCGCGTTCGGTCGCATCGCGGGCACACAGGCGGCGCGTGCCGCTTCGGTATCAAAAAAGGCCTTACCGCCTGATGGAATTGCCTCAATAGCTATCAATTCAGGAGCAAACCATGCAAACGCTTGAGGCCCTGGCACGCGACGCCCGCGCGCTGGCAAATGGCGACATCGTGCTGTCGGCCCCCGAAACCGAGGTGGCCCGCCAGCTCCAGATCTGCAACGCCTGCCGCTACTGCGAAGGCTTTTGCGCCGTGTTCCCTGCCATGACGCGGCGGCTGGAGTTTGGCAAGGCCGACATCCATTTCATTGCCAACCTGTGCCACAACTGCGGTGCCTGCCTGCACGCCTGCCAGTACGCCCCGCCGCACGAGTTTACGGTCAACATTCCGCAGGCCATGGCCCAGGTGCGCGGCCAGACCTATGCCGACTACGCCTGGCCGCCCGCTCTGGGCCAGCTCTACCAGCGCAACGGCTTGACCCTGGCCCTGGCGCTGGTGGCAGGGCTCACGCTGTTCCTGCTGCTGGCCGTGGTGCTGCACGGGCAAGGGCTGGCGGCGCTGTGGCACGCGCCCGTGGGCGGCTTCTACGGCATCTTCCCGCACAACCTGCTGGTGGGCCTGTTCGCGCC